>NZ_DKXK01000018.1:0-41885 GCF_002492185.1 Lactococcus sp. UBA7128 | reverse complement strand
ATTAGGATGGTTATCTCCAATCGAATACCGTAATTTTACTTGAGCATCGGTCCAAATTTATGGGTGCACGACATTCTCTGTCTAACTTTTGGGGTGCAGTACAAAAAATACTGAAGTTTTTTTATATCCAAATTTTCTTATTTATTCATAGTAAATCCTATTAAATGTCATTAGATAATATTTATTCAAATATAAAATATGATACAATAATAAGTAAAAGCAATCAAAGATAGAGGTGTAGAAAATGGAGAAAGAACCTGAAAAGTGGTCGAATTTAGAGGAAATTGCTGAGCATTGTGGTGTAAGCAAAGATACAATCAGAAACTGGATAAAAAAAGATGCAATTCCTTATCATAAAATGGGAAAACAATATAAATTTAAAATTTCAGAAGTTGATAGATGGGTAGAGAGTGGAGATAGTGCCAATATTGACTAATCAAGTGAAGGGAGAGTGATTGAGATGATGAAATCTGATAGATATAGTGGTGCGCTAACTGCAGAGCAATTTTTGTTTCATGAGATGCGTATCGTAGCAAAAAAATATTTAGAGAAACAACTAATAGAAAAAATCATTTCAGAAGTCAAAAAAGATAATCTATTTCAATATCCAACTGAAAGACAAGTTTCAAGAATGGTGAGAGCGTGCTTTAAAAGAGCTAATTTGTTAGATAATGATAAATTAGTAGCTGAAATAATCAATGCCCCTACAGATGTTGCTAAACAAATCAATCTTTACTCAATCATGCGATACAATCGTTTGGTGTGGGAATTCATGGTTGATGTAGTTGGAGAAAAATATCGACAAAATGACGATACGCTAACTGTAAAAGATATCAATGAATTTTTCACAAGACTTCAAGAACAAAATGATAGTGTGGCATCTTGGAGCGAGGCAACTATAAAAAAATTGAGTCAAGTACTTAGAAAGTGCCTAGTTGAGGTTGAGATTTTAAATTCATCAAAAAGTACAAAACTAAATCCTATTCTTATTAGCGCTGAACTTGAAGAAGGAATGAGAGAAAATCATGATGAAGCAGCATTTTCTGCATTCAATTATTTTCCAAGGAGTTAATAAATGTCAGATATAAAACAGAGATTAGATCAAATTAAACCAAGAATTTTAGAAAAAGGATTTCTGGAAAATGAAGGGCTATCAAATGAAGTTGGAATTTACATTTTTCAATATGATCCTAAAGATGAACTGATTGTTCAGGCTTACGTTCAAAAAATAGTGGAAAGCTCTAACCCTCCGTTTAAAATTGTGAAGCAAGATTTATATGAACTTTTTCTTCAAATTTTAGAAGAAAAACGAGTATTGCCTGCCATTAGTGATATGGAGCGTAAAAAAGGAAAAGATTTCTTGTTGCAGCAACTTCAGAAGATAGCTAGTCCAAACGAGTTTTTAGACCGAATGAAGAAAGTAGAAATCGGAAAAGGAAATGTACTGTTTTTAACTGGAGTTGGCCAAGTTTATCCCTTTATGCGGGCTCACAAAGTGTTAGATAATATGCAACATATGTTTGAAAATGTACCAATTATTATGTTTTATCCTGGAGAATTTACAGGACAAAGCTTGAGTTTATTTAATGAGTTTAGTGATGGAAATTATTATAGAGCATTTAACCTTTTGATTGAGGAGAAATCAGAATGAAAATTCAAAAGATGTTTAAAAAGGATATCAATCGCGATATCAATGGAGTAGTCAAAGTAAGCCAAGATGATAACAAAAGCTTGAGTACCGAGTTAGAAGAGTATATCGTTACAAAGGAGTTAGAGAGACATTTTAAGACTTTCCTAGACAACTATTCTTTAGCACTTGACTATCCGACAGATAAAGTTGGCGTTTGGATTTCAGGATTCTTTGGGAGTGGTAAATCTCACTTCCTAAAGATTTTATCATATCTCTTATCAAATAAAGAAGTCGATAATAAAAAAGCTATTGATTTCTTTGAAGATAAATTTGTTGATGTGAAGTTATATGAAAAACTTCTTCAATCAGCAAACGTGCCTACAGAGTCAATCCTTTTCAATATTGATAATGAAGGCCCGATTAATAAGGACAAGACTGCCATTTTGCGTGTGTTTGCGAAAGTGTTCTACAATCATTTAGGTTTTTTTGGTGATGATTTAAAACTAGCAAAGCTAGAATTGTTCATTGATAAAAAGGGCAAAACCAATGAATTCCATCGAGTTTTCAACGATATTCATGGAGACCCATGGTTGACAAGTCGTGAAGCCTATGCTTTCTTTGAAGATGATGTTGTCGATACTCTTCAAAAAGTGCTTGGTATGAGTGATACCGCAGCCAGAAACTGGTTCAATGGCGAAGAAAACATTGATATGAGTATCAAACAACTTGTAGCTGATATTAAAGGTTATGTTGATGCAAAAGATGGTGATTTCAGGCTTTTATTCTGTATTGATGAAGTGGGGCAATACATTGGTGATGATGGCAACTTGATGATTAATCTCCAAACGATTGTCGAAGAGCTTGGGACACATTGTCAGGGTAAAGTTTGGGTGATGGTGACTAGTCAAGAAGCAATTGACTCAGTTGTTAAGATTGCAGGCGATGATTTTTCAAAAATTCAAGGGCGCTTCAACACTCGTTTATCACTTTCATCAGCATCAGTCGACGAAGTAATTAAGAAACGTATTCTTGAGAAAACAGATGAGGCGAAGCAACAACTTCAGCTTGAATATAGTGAAGATTATGCGGTGCTTAGAAATCTTTTTACCTTTAGTGATGCAGTTTCAGATATGAAGGGATTCAATGATTCAGAAGAATTTGTTTCAACTTTCCCATTCGTTCCATATCAATTTATCGTTATCCAAAAGGTCTTGGCTGAAATCAGAAAACACGGCAACTCTGGAAAGCACTTATCAGGTGGTGAACGTTCAATGCTGTCAGGTTTCCAAGAAGCTGCGCAAAAAGTTCAAGATGCTGATGAACAAGCACTTGTGCCATTCTTTAGATTCTATGATACAGTTCATACCTTTTTAGAAAGTACGATTCGTCGTGTTATTGACCGTTGCCAAAATTTAGTTGATACCAATCCCAATATGAAGCAACTAGATGTTGATGTACTGAAATTACTTTATTTGATTCGTTATATTGATGATATCAAGTCAAATATTGATAATATTTCAATTTTGATGATTGACAGTATCAAAACAGACAAGATTAAACTTAGACAAGAAATTACAGAATCATTAGAGCGCTTAGAGCGGGAGAACTATATCGCTCGTAATGGAGATCGTTACTATTTCTTGACTGATGAAGAGCAAGATATTGCTCAAGAAATTCGTAATACACCAGTGGATAGTGCCAATATTGTACAAGGCATCGGTCAAACTATTTTTTCTGAAATTTATCCATCGAAGAAATTTAAATATGGTAAAAATGGGAGATATGACTTTGCTTATGACCAATATATTGATAGTACGCTTATTGGTGGTGTAAAAGGTGACATTCGCTTACGATTCATTACTGTAGCGAGCGATGGTTTTTTGAGTGATGAAAATAAAATCCTGTTTGATTCGAGAGCAAATAATGAAGCAGTCGTTTTACTTTCAACAACAGCCCAGTATTATAATGCACTTGAGTCAGCAGCTAAAATCAAGAAGTATGTGAAGCAAAAAAATATTGGACAGCTTCCAGAACACGTTCAAACGATTATCCGTACTCGCCAAGAAGAAGCAAGAAAACTTGAAGATGAAGCGAAACAGCAAATTGAGCAGGCGATTATTGAAGGAGATTTTTATGCTTTTGGTGAAAAAATAGAAATCAAGGCGGGGGAAGCAAAAGTTAAGATCGATACCCTGTTAAATCACTTGATTGAAGATGTTTACTCAGAACTTGACTTGGTAAACACTTTCTATGAGAGTGATGCTGATATTCAAGCAGTTTTAAACAACGTGATTTCAGAAACGACACTTGAAGGAACTGGGGGGAATAACGAGTTTGCCATTCAAAAAATGTTGCAGTGGTTGGATGAGCGTGAGATGAGCCATATCCCTGTGACCATGGGTGATGTTCAAAAGCGTTATCAAGCGATTCCTTATGGTTGGCGTGAGCATGAGATTGCTGGGATGATTGCACAACTCATTGTAGCTAAGAAAATTGAGATTAGATACGCTGGCGCAGTGGTAGGAGCTGATAATCGAAATCTAGTGAACTATCTACGTAGAAAATCGGAAATTGACCGTGCAAGTGTCAAACGTAAAGTTGCACCATCAGAAGAACACCTAAGAAAATCTGCTATCTTCATGCGCGAGTGGATGGATCGCATGAGTGTGCCAACTGGTGAAGAAGAATTGCCAGATTTTGTTGTTGCGACACTGACAGATAAAGTCAATCATTATCACGAACTACTCGCTGAATACAAAGTAACAAGCTACCCACAAAAGCATGAGGTTGAATATGCCATTCAACTCCTACAAGATATTCTTTCACAAAAATCTGATAGTATCGCTTTGTTGACAATCTTGATTCAAAAGCAAGATGACTTGTACGATATGTCAGAGGATTTAGAGGATATTGAGACATTCTTTACTTCTCAGCGTGAGATTTTTGATAATGCCCTCAAACTTCAAATTGATATGAAAGATGAAAGGCATTATCTTGAAACAAGCGAAAAAGCAACAGATAGCCTAAGAGAAATCGCAACAATTTTAGCAAATCCTAAGCCATACCAACGCATCAAAGAACTTCCAAGCTTAATTCAAGAGGTTAAAAATGTCCACCAAGAGTTACTAGCTCAAAAGAAAGCGGAAGTTTTTGAAAATATTCAAGAGTGTATGGCGGAAGTGCATACAACAGCGGAGGGGGATCTTCGGGCGCAAAATGAAGTCACTCGAGCTGATCAATATTATACAAGTGTAAAGGAAGAGGTGGAATATACCACTCAAATCATGAAGCTTGATGCGATGATTCGCCAGCTTCAAAATTACACTGCTCCTGTAGTTGCTCGAATCGAAGGATTGGTTCGACAAACAGAGTTTACTGTGTATGAAGATGGGACTGAGATTGAAACTCATATCCCTAAGATTACTCGTGTGCGCCGTATGGAAGTGTTTCCTGTCAAAATGCTCAGCTCACATCAAGAGATTGATGACTATTTAGACGCAATAAAGCAAAAGCTTTACAGCAAATTAGATACTAATGACAGTATCAAAATTAATTAAGAGGTGACTTATGAATAAAAATGCCGTTCAAAAATATGCGGTATGGGCAAGAACGGAACTCATCTCACAAGTGAAACAGCAAGCTTATTTTTACGGAATTGATGAAAACGGCTATGGAGAAGAAAACCCTGTCGCTGTCAATGAGCGTGTGCTAACGGACAATGAGAAGTCCCAACGTAGAGAGCTCGTCTCAAAAATCAAACAATCCAGTTACCAACAAGTCATGGAAGAAGTGGCTTATACGTGGTTCAACCGTTTTGTTGCGCTTCGCTACATGGAAGTCAACGATTATCTACCAACGCACATTCGAGTTTTTTCAGATATTAATGGTAAGTTTAAGCCTGAAATTTTAGACAATGCCTTGCGCTTAGAGCTTGATGGACTTGATTCGTCAAAAGTGGCAACTTTCATCAATGATAATGCCACAAATGAACTTTATAACTATCTTTTGCTGACACAATGTAACGCGCTCAATTCAGCACTCCCTGAGATGTTTGAACGTTTGGATAGCTACACCGAGCTTTTACTTCCTACAAACCTTCTCAAAGACGATAGTGTACTCGGTCGTCTAGTCTCTGATATCCCTGAGGCTGACTGGCAAGATGCCGTACAGATTATCGGCTGGCTTTATCAATACTACAATACAGAGCCAAAGCAAGAAGTCTTTGATGGACTGAAGAAAAACAAAAAAATCACTAAAGAGAAAATTCCCGCAGCCACTCAACTTTTCACACCTGACTGGATTGTACGCTATATGGTTGAAAATTCGCTCGGTCGGACTTGGTTAGAAGCTCACCCCGATAGTCCGCTCAAGTCAGAATGGAAATACTACCTTGAAGAAGCTGAGCAACTGCCCGAAGTAGCAAGTGAGCTTGCACAAATTCGTAGCACAAGAAGCGGACTGTCGCCTGAAGACATTACTTTCCTTGACCCTTGTATGGGAAGCGGTCATATCTTGGTTTATGCCTTCGATGTCTTGATTAAAATCTATGAAAGTGCAGGCTATCGTCCTCGTGAGGCTGCACAGCTCATCTTAGAGAAAAATCTTTTTGGACTAGATATTGATAAACGTGCTTATCACTTGTCTTACTTTGCACTGATGATGAAAGCAAGACAATATAATCGTCGTTTCTTGACACTTGGCGTGAAACCACAAATCTATCATCCAGAAGGCTGGACAAACGGAGAAGAATTTGGTTCTTTGCTCAAAGTTGAAACGCTTGAGCCTAAACCGATAGAGCAGATTGATCAGCTGGATTTGGAAGATTATGGCACGAAACTACGTGTATGGAACTTTAAACGACTGTTGTCACAAAAGTATGATGTGGTTGTGACCAATCCGCCTTATATGAGTTCAAATGGTATGAGTGGAAAATTGTCTGAATTTGTGAAGAAGAATTATTCTGACACGAAAAGCGACCTTTTCGCCGCGTTCATAGAAAGGTGCAGGCATTTATTGAAGCCGACTGGCTATCAGGCGATGATTACTCAACATGCTTGGATGTTCCTGTCAAGTTATGAAAAACTGCGTAATAAACTGCTTACCTGTGACATCGTAAACATGGCACATTTGGGAGCACGAGCGTTTGAGGAAATCGGCGGTGAAGTAGTGCAGACTACAGCATTTGTCCTAAACACTCACAAAACGCCGAGTTTCTTGGGAACGTATATCCGCTTGGTGGACTTTAACAGTCAAGATGAGAAAGAAATATCGTTCTTAAGGGGTAAGGATCGCTACGTCTCTAATGCTGACAATTTTTCCAAGATACCGGGTAGTCCCGTGGCATATTGGGTGAACAGAAAAGCCTTTGAGATTTTTGATTCAGCATCAAGTTTTGGTGATTTATTCACAACTCGTGCGGGAATGATAACGGGAAACAATCATATATTTGTGAGGCTATGGCATGAAGTAAATAATCAAAGCTTTTGTGTAAATTGTCAATCACGTGATTTAGCAATAATGAGTAATGCAAAATGGTTTCCATACAGTAAAGGTGGTGAGTTTAGGAGATGGTATGGTAATAATGAATATGTAGTTGACTGGTATAACGACGGTTATAATATGAGAAATCTAAAAAATGAAGCTGGCAAGATACCAGCGCATGCATTTAATTTAGAGTATATATTTTGTGAAAATATTTGTTGGAACTCATTGTCATCAAATATGTTTTCTACAAGGTATACGGAGTATGGATTTTTATATGATGCAAGCGGTTCTTTTGCTTCAATTCCACCAGGATATTCAATAAAATATTTGTTAGCTTTCTTGAATAGCTGTGTAGCTTCATATTATTTATCAGCAATTAATCCGACAATGAATTTTCAAAAGGGAAATGTCAGCAACCTACCGATTTTATTTAGTTGTATAGCAGAAGTAGAAACCATTGTCGAACACAATATCTCCATCTCCCGTACCGACTGGGACTCTTTCGAAAATTCATGGGACTTCAAGAAACATCCGCTTCTTGTCAGTACTGACAAGATTGCGACAGCTTTTGAACTTTGGGAAAAAGAAGCTGATGAGCGCTTCAATACCTTGAAAGCCAATGAAGAAAAGCTTAACGAAATTTTCATTGATATCTATGGCTTGCAAGATGAGTTAAGTCCTGAGGTTGAAGATAAAGATGTCACTGTTCGTAAAGCTGACTTGGTGCGTGATGTGAAATCACTCATCAGCTATGCAGTGGGCTGTATATTTGGACGTTACACGCCATACGAAGATGGCCTTTTCTATGCAGGTGGCGCTTGGAGCTATGGTTCAAAGGTGGAGCGGATTATGGATTCTGCAAAACGTAACGGAGTTGAGAACGGGATAGATCCTTTCCTTCCTGATGAAGATAATATTATCCCAATCACAGATGATGAGTATTTTGAGGATGATATCGTAGGTCGATTTGTGGAGTTCATCAGCAAAATCTATGGAGAAGCGACTTTAGAAGAAAATCTCAAATTCATTGCGGACGCACTAGGTGGTAAAGGCACACCAAGACAGGTCTTGCGGAACTATTTCCTTAAAGATTTCTACAAAGATCATGTCAAGATGTATCAAAAACGTCCAATCTATTGGATGTTTGATAGTGGTAAGAAAAATGGTTTTAAAGCGTTGGTTTACTTGCACAGATACAGTCGTGATACACTTGCCAAACTCCGTACCGATTATATCCATGAGCAGCAAGACCGCTATCACACGCAACTTGAACAAATTGAACAAGAATTGCTGACTGCAGAAGGACGCGAGCGTGTCGCTTTAACCAAAGCTCAAACCAAGTTTATGGCACAAGTTCAAGAGACAGTAATTTTTGAAGAAAAAGTTCATCACCTAGCAGATATGAATATCGAGCTAGATCTTGATGATGGAGTAAAGGTTAACTATCCGAAGTTTGGGGATATTTTAACGAAGGTGTTCTAGGAGCTAATTTATGGGGAAATCAATTTTAGGATTATCAAATAAAGAGGCGAGAGACTATTTTCCTGAAGCTAGAAATTATGTGACAGTTAATCTTCCACCTTATTATGATGTTGGTGCACTTCTGAATAAGGCTGTTAAAGAAATCTGGAGCCAGCGTCTAGTGATTAGAAATTTGGAAGATGAATCCGAGTTGATTAACGCTTATGTTGAAAAAAATAATAATGAGCTAACCAAGCTTTGTGTTGCTGTTGTTAAAGATGAAGAATTTGAACCTATATTTAACCAGAATTGGTTGAAGGATAAATATAAGATTGATGAAACAATATTCATTAACAAAGAAGTAATTGCTTCATTATCGGAAGTAATCTCGAATACCGAAATAAATGATTCAGAGTATCCTTTTTAAGTAGTCGCCCTCATATTGGAGATTAAAATAAATTGCGAACGCAGCGTGTATGCAATTAAAGTTTAAATAGTTAAGACTTTGTTAAATTCGGCAAAGTCTTTTCTTCTGTTTTAAACAATAAAATGTTAAAATTAAATACAGGAAAGTGTTTTTAAGATTGGAGATGTTGAGATGCTATTATCTTTAAAAGTGAAAAACTATCGGTCATTTAAGGAAGAACAAGAGATTTCTTTTGTATTGAATAAAGATGAACGAAGTGATAAAAATCGCCGTTTTGAGGTTAAGACGAAATTAGGCACAATTCGTGTGCTTAAAAATGCAATGATTTACGGCGCAAATGCGAGCGGAAAATCTAATATTTTGAAAGCTTTATTTCAGCTAAGTGCCTTGATTTTAAATCCCAATCAAAATGATGAACAAGGACTTTTTTCAGATAGTTTTGCTTCAAATAAAGAAAACACAAGATTTGAAGTTGTATTTTTAAAGCGTGAATCTGTTTTTAAATATATTCTTGAGTATAATCGAAATGAAGTTGTTTTTGAACGTTTGCAACAAGATGAAGAACTGATTTTTGAGCGAAATTATCAAGAATTTGTTTTTTCAGATATCAATGCTCAAGTTAATTACTTAGTAGCAACGATACGGAAAACAAGTTTGGCTTTATTTTTTGCACAAAATAATAATGTTAAAGCAGCACGTATTGCTTTTTCATGGTTTTATGACCTGCAGAATCCAAATAGTGGAAATGTTTTTCAAAAACTAAGAGATGATAGTAACTTTAAAGAACGCGTACTTTATGCGATGCGTTTTGCGGATTTCAATATTTTTGATATAGAAATTGAGGAAAATCTACGTCCGTCACTTTCTTTTGGAATGAAAATAGACATGAAAGAAGCAAAAGGCCCAGAAGATTTTCAGCAGCAATTCACTATGCAAAATGTAACCGAAATATACCTTGTTCATGAAAATAACGGAAAAAGATTCAGGATACTTTTGCAAAATGAAAGTGATGGAACACAACAATATTTCAATATGATTTTACTTCTATTGGGGGGCAACTCGGTGAAAGATATTGTGATATTAAATGATGAATTTGATCGTTCACTTCATAAAAAATTGACACAAAGTTTTGTGAATTTAATCAATAGCGAAAAGAATAACATTCAATTTATCTCAACCACTCATGACAGTAGCTTGATGGATATTCTCCAAAAGCATCAAATCTATTTTGTTGAGAAAAACTCTGATGGTGAGAGTGAACTCTATAAACTTTCAGAATTTGATGGAATCCGCAAAGAGACAAAAGTTTCTCCTAAGTATGAAGCAGGACTTTTTGGGGCAATTCAAGAAGTGAATGAAGCTGGTTTGATGGGGATCTTGGAGGAAGACTAATGGGACGAAAAATAAAGCAGGTCTTCACTATCTTTGTCGAAGGATTTAGCGAAGAAATTTATTTCTCAGCTTTGAAACAGCAAGACTTTGTGCGTCAATCTAACTACAAGCTTGAAATTATCAATTGTGAGGGCTTAAATCATTTGTTGGACGCTGCGCTAAAAGACCGTTTTTACAAAAAGCAAATTAAAGATTCTGCTAAAGTTGCATTTGTATTTGATAAAGACCATTTGACGGAGCAACAGTTTGAGCAAATGTTAGCAACTGGGTATATCATTGGTTTTACCAACCCCCAGTTTGAAATCTGGTTGCTTGCTCACTTTGAGAAATTGAGAATGAACTATGCGGATGTGATTCGAGATTTAAAGAAACATATTCCAGAGTATAGTGAGAACAATAAAACAACGCGTAAAATTACAGATTTAGTTCGAGATATTCATCAAGCCATTGAAAATAGTCGAGATGTTTCAACTGCCAAGTATGATGAAGTTTCATGCAGTATTGAAAATGTGATTAGAGAGATTGGGAAAGGAAGTTACAATGTTATCAGAAGCAATTGAACAAAGATTAAAAGAACGATTTACATCTCCTTTGCCAGAATTTCATCAACGTCGTATTGTTTTTTGGAGTGATGAAGATGAGGAATTTAGAGAGGATTTTGCTGACTATGAGCTCACTAATGTCAAAAAAATTATTTTAACAGGGAGCAATAATTTTCAAGTTAAGAAGCAATTAGTCATTGATGATTTGGAGAGTGATTACCTAATTTATGATTCACTAACTTATGAAAAAGACCATCAAGACGACTGGTTATATGATATTAAGAAATATAGTGGGGAACCTTTCAGAGCTGATTTAGTCTCTTTGCAAATGGAAGAATTAAATATTGCTCAAACTCAAGAAATGCGTAGAGTTTTAAAAAAATACTCTAAATTCTTTGCTAATAAGGAACGGAAGTTAAAAATTCAAAGGCGTGGCAGGAGATATGAAGAAGCAGAACAGCTTCATGTTGATATTATGGCTACCTTATGTGGTTTGACAGATGCAAAATTTGAAGATGTCATTAAAGCAGTACTAATTTCAGGATTAGAAGAAGAAAACGAAAAAACGGTATCTATTGCTAAATTTGGAAATATCAATGAGTTTTGGCATTTAGTTCAAAAGTACACAGGGTTTGCAAATGGTATATCTCGTACAGTGTTTGATTTAGCTGCACACATACTTGTTACTGCTTTTGCTCAAAATAATCCAGTTGATTCTTATAAAGAGTTAAGTCCGTATTGTGCTATAAATTACTCAAACTACTGTTATCAGTTTATTCGTGCTTGGCAAGCGAGTGATTTAAATAATGATCTTGAAAGTATTGTTTATGAAGTTGAAAATCGACTTAACTTGTTTAGTTTGTTTTCAAGACAAAGTGAGTTAAGAGTAAGTAATATTTTTCCAATTATCAATGTGATTCTCTTGAAACGTCAATTTGACCTAGTAAGCAATCAGATAATAAAAGTTGATGATATCAAAGTTCTAGTTGAGCAATTGCGGATCTCCTCTTGGTATAAACTTCATAAAAATTATTTTGAAGGCTTGTTCTATATAGGAAAAATGCAAGAGTTCTATCTTAAGCACTTAGATGCTTTTCATACTGTCGGTGCAGATAAAATATGGAAGAGCTATACTGAGGACTTCTACTTGATGGATAGTTATTATCGCCAGTTTCATATTTATTTCAACAAGGCAAAATCTACTCATCATCCTTTGCTAGAAGAGGATTTGAGAGCCACTGTTGATGTCGTAGAGGGACTATATCATGAATGGTATTTGAAAAAGGTTAACAGAAATTGGCTTGACTCAGCAAAAAATGATTTTAAAGAAAAAGGATTTGTTTCAGGCGTTGAGCGTCAAAATAACTTTTATTCACATTATATTTCATCGACAAAAGGACGTACGATTGTTATTGTTTCAGATGCACTGAGATATGAGGTCGCAGCTGAATTATCAGATTATCTGGTTAAGAAAACAAAAGGAACTACCGTATTAGAATCAATGCAATCAACATTCCCAAGTGTAACTAAGTTTGGAATGACAGCACTTTTACCCGCAGGCGAAATTACAGTTGACGATAAAATGAACGTGTACTTGGATGGCATCTCAGCAAGTGGAACAGTCAATCGGAATAAAATCCTTAATAGAGCAAATCCAAAAAGCATTGCGATTCAATATAGTGAGTTAATTGCAAAAAACAGAGAGCAAAGACGTAAAGTTTACTCAGGAAAAGAAGTTATTTATATTTATCATAATAGAATAGATGCTACAGGCGACAAATTGACTACTGAGACGGATGTTTTTGATGCTTGTGAGAAAACGATCGAAGAATTGACAGGCTTAGCAAAAATAATCACCGATGATTTGCATAGTTCTAATATCTTATTTACAGCAGATCACGGTTTTATGTATAGCTATAAATCATTAGAGGAGTCACAAAAATCAGGAAGTCAATCACTTAGTGGCACTGTTTTAGAGTTAGGAAGAAGATATGCAATCACAACAGAAGCAACTTATTCAGAATATCTCCTACCAATTAAGAGTGATGTAAAGTTAAATGGAAATTCTATTCAAGGTTTTGCGCCTCAAGAGACAATTCGTCTTAAAATTAAAGGTGGTGGGGAAAACTTTGTTCACGGTGGTGTGAGCTTACAAGAAATGGTTGTTCCTGTCATTAAATATAAAGGGCACAGAACGACTTCAAAAGGATTTGTTGAGATCCAAACTCCCGAATTGATTTTAATCAGTGAAAGCAGAAAGAGCAATAACTTTACTTTCTCATTAGATTTTTTACAAAAAAATCCTGTTGGAGATAAAATTCGTCCAGCTATATATTCTTTATATTTTGAAAATCAAAATGGTGACAAAATAAGTGATGTGCAGCAGGTTATTGCAAATAAAGAAAGTTTGAGTGATTCGGAACGCTTATTTAGATTACAATTTAATCTTAAACAGCAAAAATATTTAATGAGTGAAGAATATCGACTTGTGATTGAAGAGAGTTCAGATGTTTTTGAGAAAATCGGGTTTCGGTTTGATATTGGATATTTTGAAGGGTAGGTGGGATATTTATGCTTCATACAGTAATCAATTTCATTCTGCAAAATCCTTCAGTGATTTTATTGATAATTTTCTTAATATTTTTGAGTTCAAAGTTATACTGGAAGTTACTTTCGAAGTATTACAGGTCAATCGTGAGTCCTAAATACAACAGATTTCAGGGCATTCTACTTTTTATCATTCAGTCAACTTATTTTATTGGATTGTATTTTCTTAGTTCTAAAATGAAATTGGCAAACATGTTCTCTACCAATGATAGTGCAACATTATTGGGTGTTGCTTTTACTGTAATTTCAGTATATGCAATTATTTTTTCAATTTCTCAGTTCCTAATTTCCTCAAAGAAGGGAAGAGAGAAAATCTGGGGGATTTATATGGATGGCCGACCTGTAAAATTAGCTGTATTAGAAGAGATAGAGCAACTGTTTTTATTTAGATTAATCTTGTTATATTTTATTGTATTTCCTTTATTCTGGGGGAAAGATATCTTAATCTTACAAAATCTTTGGATAGCATCACTGATTTTCATTATTATAGCGATTTATTTTAATCTTACCTGGGGTTTTTCATCTATGAGAGAGGTGAAAATGGACGGTATTTGGAGAGAAGAATGGATAATCCAAACTGGTCTATCAGATCAATATATGAAAATATTATATAAAGATTTAGTATCTGATAGATTAAGAAAATTTGATAACCGTATTAGAAATCGTATTGAATTGATTGAGGATGAAGATGAGGTCCAAAATTTTATAATATCAATTTATGCCGATAGTCACTCATTTTTTGATATTTGGTTTAGCAGGAAGAATAAATTGAGTACTTTACTTAAGTGGCTCACTTCCCCGAGATTGTTATTAAAAACCAACGAAGAAATTGGAAAAAAATACTTTTACTTTCAAAATGATTTTTGGGAACTCATTAATGATATGGGGGAAAAATGGCATAATGAAAATTATCTTTATGTAGTTTATGATAGAACTTTAGAGCTGCTTTGTGACAGAATGATGGAATCCGACAATAAAGATTTTATTAGCGGAGTTCTCTATTTAGAAAGAATTTTAAATAATTCTAGAAACAGCTATAATCGACTTAATAAACGAAATTCGAGTATTTTATTTCCTGGAAGAATATTTTCGTCTATGAGCTCGAAGGCATCTTATTGGTATGATATGAATTGGAAGTTAGTTAAGCTAGCAAGATTGCTTAGAAAACTTGAGATAAAACTTAAAATTGAGGATAGAAATGATTTCATAAGCTTCAAAAATGGTGAAAAAGATGTTTCTGAAGTTATGTCTGACAATTTTATTAAGACTTTTGATCATGAATTATCAAGAGTTGAAATCGAATCTGATACTTATTTTTTATCAGCACAGGAAAGTTATGGGAGGTTTATCGATTCTATAATCTTTGTTGATTCTGAGTTTACGATTGAATATTTAGAAAAGAAAATGAAAGATAATGCTTATTATCACGTTTTGAATGATGAACAAGTGAAAATTATAGAAGAGAGAATCGAGAAGGGAAAAGCCACAGTTGAAAAAGAACTTAAAGATATAAATAATTCAGAAGTTCCTGGCTTATAGTGCTTTCTTTTCGCTTATTAGTGAGAGGAATTTTTATATCTATTCTTGAGTATTTGTTTTTTACAAAAATATTGTGAAAATGTAATTAAAAAAGTACTCTACTTTTGCCTGATTTTTCAATTAATAAGTAGAGGGACTATTTTGTAGTTTTTATTTTATAAAATTTTAGAAAAGGGGGGACGAATTATCAAAATTTTTCGCTTATATATTGAAGTGATAAATTTCTATCTAAAAATAAATTATGGAAAGCACTATTTGAAATCTAACCAACAAAAACTCTATGCTGACAAAGACGAAATTGCTCAGAATTTCGGCGTAAAACCCATCACCAAAATGCGCCGAGATCCCCAACTTTTCTCAATACATCTTAGACGTAAGTCACAAAAGAGTCTTCATTTCCATAGCTGGATATGAGACTTTTTTAATTGACCAGAGTTTGAAACATCATGAAGAAATGAGAAAGCAAAGATGAATCATTTTGAAAATATCTGGTAGTACTTGTAGCTGACGAGGGGGATAATGTGCAGAGGCTTTAGCCACAAGTTCGTCGATGCGCCTTGCATCCAAGAACGGGCGAGCTTGCTCGACCGCCAACTCCCAAGTGTTAATCAAGGGGGGACATGGCGCATAATACTAAAGAAGGGATTTACCTTGTATATCGGCAGTAGGAAGAGTCTGCTGTTTTTCCGATTTTATGAAAAAGATTTCGAACGTGCAGAAGCGATGAGGCTTCCTGTTGAAATCATCAATGATAATCTGACTGTATACTCTGATGCAGAGGGACATTTGGATGAGGAGTGGTTTGACCTCATGGGAAGTCGTAATGTCTATTATTTTAAAATGAATCCAAAACCAAAAAATGTTGAGAATATTTGGTTCTGGGCAATGAATTCTGCATTGCCGACCATGAAATTTTTGAGCATGTTAGATGCTACACGCTATCAGGAACTGTTTGAAGAATCAGAAATTCCAAAGAAGCACCAGATTTTATCTTAAACAACTAAAAAGTAGGTAACCCAGTAAAATCAAGGAATTCATGCTGAAATGTGAGTGTTCTAAACGCTCCTTTTTTCGTGAATGAATCTAGAAAAGGAGAAAATTATTATGGCAACAAAGAATGGATTAAGGGTTTACGATGAGAAAGCTTCAGGTAAGTATAAATATCGGGCGATATTAGACTATAAGCATCCTTATGAAGATTGTGGGGAACAAGTTACTTGTGGGATTAACTCAAAAACAAAAAGAGCTCTTGACGAAGCCAAAACGAAACTAGAATTTAAAATAAAAACCAAATTGGAGGGGCTTGATGAAAAGATAATAAATCTAGCAATTAATGAGGCTCTGGAACTTTGGCATGATTTTCGGAAAGATTCTATTGCGAAAGGTACACATGTTGATGATGAAGCTAATACATGAGGATTTAAGAAAAAGTTTGGTAAGTGGGAGCTTTCAAAAATAAAAAAAGAGCATAAAAAAAATATTTACTAGGTTTAGAGGTTGTACCTACATCAAGAAAAAATTATCGAAGCAAGTTGAATTTATTTTTTTAGTACTGTGAGATGAGGAAGATATTGACGAGAATCCTATGTTTCGGGTAAGACTTCCAAGACCCAGAGAGACTCTGGAAGAAAAACAGAAACATGAGGATAAGTTTTTTACAATTGATGAAATGAAATTATTGCTTGAATTAATGGAGTTGAAAACGAAACAATACCATAGTTTTATGAAATCACAAAACTATTGGAGTAAACGTTACTTTGTTGAATTTCAATTTTCTCTTGGTAATCGGATATCAGAATCAATTGTATTGAGATATCAAAATATTGATTTTGAAAATGGTATATTGCATCTGCGCTCCCAAATTAATCGTTTAAATTCGAAAACTAATGCTCCAAAGTTCGCCTCATTAAAAAAGTGAGCGTGATATTAACTTGAAGTCACGTGAGCTAGATATTTTAAATTGGTTTAAATTGAATAATCGTCAAAAATCAGACTTTATATTTATTTAAGAGAGTGGAGCATTATTTACTACAAATATTATTAATGAGTTTCTTTAACAATTTTGTGAACATTTTTCAAATAAACTAAAATCAACTTTTGTTTCCTATGTATTTAGACATGGGAATATGATGTATAAAAAAGATCTTGGAATTGATGAACAGATAATTGGATGAGATGGTGGATAATCAGATGATTAGCAAGGTTTATGGACGACATGTAACGCCAACATTGCAAGACCAAAGTAATCAATTATTAGAAAATTTCTCTGTAGAAGATTCTCGAATTATTCACAAAAAAATAGATGATATAGTAGTCAGACGGGGTACTATTGAAAAATAATTTCTTGAGAAATGTGTCAACAGAGGGGATTAGAAGAATAAGGAGAAGTATAAACACAAAGGAATGCGTTTTTGATATAATAGGGGGGAGAATTAAAGGAGGAACCTTATCTATGGAACTTAAGGATTATCAAAAGGAAATAATAAAATTTGATGTCAATGGTCCTCTAGCGGACATTGAGCAAATAAATTTTGCTTTTTTAGATAAGGTACTCGGTTTAGCGGGCGAATCAGGAGAAGTTGCGGATAAGATAAAAAAAATCATCCGGGACCAAGATGGAATCATTCGCGAGGATGATAAAAGCGCTTTGGAAAAAGAGTTGGGTGATGTCCTATGGCATGTGGCGACCTGTGCGCGCTATTTGGGGCTTGATTTGGAACAAGTCGCTCAAGCCAACTTAAATAAACTGGAAAGTCGTCAGCTCAGAGGTAAAATAGCGGGCAGTGGGGATGAGCGATGAGAGTACTAATTCACGCAGGACGGCCAGCAAGCTTACCTGATGAAAGCTATGACTATTATGTCGGCATTGACCGAGGCGCCTTATTTTTACTTGAAGATCGTCAAAATATCGACTTAGCAGTTGGTGATTTTGACTCTGTAAGTCAGGAAGAATTCGACAAAATATCAGAAGCTGCTCATGAACTTGTTAAACTGCCGGCAGAGAAGGATCAGACGGATTTGGAAGCTGGTTTAGAGCAGGTGCTTTCTCGTTTTGCAGATGCAGAAATTATGATTATTGGCGCGCTAGGTGGAAGGCTGGATCATCATTTGACAAATGTATATCTTCCTTTAAATTTTGCTCACCCTGAAAGAATTTCTTTAAAAGACAATCAAAATTTTGTAAAATATCTCGCCGAGGGTCAGCATACAATTCGCAAGATTGAAGGCTATCCCTATTTGGGAATTGTTCAGGTAGGTACGGAAAGAAGCTTAGAGATTAAAAACGCAAAATATCCACTTAAAGCTGAGGATAACTTTGCGGATATTTACGCAAGTAATGCTTTTATCAGTGAGACGATGGAGTTAAAAATTGCTCAAGGCAAGCTTATCGTCATTTATTCAAAAGACAGTTAGAGAGACTATATGATTATTGGAATAATTGGTGCAACATCAAATATCGCAGGGAAGGCATATCTGCCCGTTTATGCAAAAATGCAAGCCGAGCATCGTTTCATTTTGCATTCGAGAACCTGGGAAAAAGCGGAAGAAATTCGAAAAAAATACAAGTTTGAATATGCGACGACTGATTTAGGCGCTTTGGAAACTTGTGATATGGTCGCCATCCATGCAGCAACTGCTCAACATTTTGAACTTGCAAAACGCTATTTGAGTGCAGGCACACATGTCATGATGGACAAGCCGGTTTCTGAAAACTTTGATGAAGTCCAAGAACTCTATCGCTTGGCAGAGGAAAATAATGTCCTCTTTGTTATCGGTTTTAATCGCCGTTTTGCCCCAATGACAGACAAACTTAAAGAGGTCAATCAAAAAAACTTTATCAAGGTAAGTAAAAATCTAGCGAATAATGCGGACGAGGTGCAGTTTAGTTTGTATGATATTTTTATTCATCCTTTAGATACCTTGATTTACTTGCTTGATGATGAGATCGAACGTTACAGTTATCAATTAGCGATGACCCCTGGCAAAAAACTTTCACGTGTAATTGTCACACTGAGAACCCAATCTTGTATGGGTATTGCCAGCATGAACCTGACTTCAGGTGCTTTTTCTGAGGAATTTACGGTCGAAGCAAGCAGTGGAACCTATCGTTTATCAGAGCTTACGGAGCTAGAAATCCTTACTGGACTAGACAAGCAAAAAATCGGAATTAATGGCTGGCAAAGTGCCACATATAATCGTGGTTTTGAAAGTTTAGTTTTTAGTATGGTTGAAGCAGTAGCTAATTTTGATGGTTATAATAGAGACAAACTTATGAAGCAGATGAAGCAAACAAATATTCTGGATTCGCATGAAATTATCCATGAAATTTTAGAAAAAACATGATAAAATAATAAGCAACTATAATGAAAAAAGGAGAGCAAAATGGAAGATATCTTAGTTCTTACAATGAATGACGCCCCAGGTTATCGTGTTGTTGAGGTCTATGGTGAAGTATTTGGACTTACAACCCGTTCACGTAACGCTTTTTCAAGTGCAGGTCAGCAACTAAAAACAATTGTTGGGGGTGAAATCGCTGGTTACACAAAGCTTCAACATGAAACGCGTGCAAGCGCTATTGAACGTCTTACACAAGAAGCAAGAGAGAAAGGTGCAAATGCCGTGCTTGCTATGCGCTTTGATTCTTCAACTTTTGGAAATGTAGACTCCGTTGCTGCGTACGGAAC
Source organism: Lactococcus sp. UBA7128 (assembly GCF_002492185.1). Lineage (NCBI taxonomy): Bacteria > Bacillati > Bacillota > Bacilli > Lactobacillales > Streptococcaceae > Lactococcus > Lactococcus sp. UBA7128. Next base: position 22,118 of record NZ_DKXK01000018.1, on the reverse strand, counting down.
TGCCGTTAAATTGGAAAAAATATAAAAAAATGCAAACTTGATGTTTGCGTTTTTTATAAATGAATAATGGCTAAACTGATAAGAACAGTTAAAAGAATTAAATATAAACCAAAAAGAATAAAATGAGGAATTTTATTGTACAATAATCTCAGATATACTGAGAACAAGCTAAGAATGAAGAGTATGATAAAATTCTGGACGGAAATATGTTTAAAGATAAATACCCAAACGAGAGTGACTAAAGCCAATGCACCAAGCACAACGATGAAGTTTAATAAAATTCTTTTCATAAATAAATCCTTTGCTTTTATGTTACGCCAAGGTGACATACAGGTTTATTATATAACATTTATTAAGCTAAAAACAATATTATGTATTCAGGAGAAAAGAAAAGGAAACCTATTTTTCCTTTTCTTTTGCTGCAAGTGCTTTTTCAAAGTTTTCTTTGATTGCTTTAGCTTGGATTATTTTTAATTTTTGTGAACGTGTGAGTTTATTTTTAAACCACCATTCGCATTTTAAGGCTGTTTTTTTGTCAGAAAATTCAACGGAAGTTAACAGCTTAAGCGGGCGGCGAGCTTTGGTGTATTTGGCTCCTCTGCCAGAATTGTGCATTTCTAGACGTTTGGCAACATCATCGGTGTAGCCACAATAAAGCGTATCATCTGCGCAACGTAGAACATAGACAAAATAAGATTTCATGATAAGGCTATTGTACCTTAAAATATAGTATAATTGAAGTATCTTTATCGAAAATAAGAAAATTCAATCCTGAATATACGGGATAGAGCTGAGAAGGAAAGAAAAATGCCTCAAGATAAAATTGTTATACATGGTGCGAGAGAGCATAATTTAAAAAATATAGATGTCACTATTCCACGTGATAAGTTAGTCGTTGTTACAGGTGTTTCTGGCTCAGGAAAATCATCCTTGGCTTTTGAAACACTTTATGCGGAAGGACAGCGCCGGTATGTAGAGTCGCTTTCTGCCTATGCACGTCAGCTCCTTGGCAATATGGATAAGCCTGATGTAGACAGTATTGACGGACTATCGCCTGCAATTTCTATAGATCAAAAAACAACCAGTAAAAATCCGCGTTCCACTGTTGGAACAGTGACGGAGATTAACGATTATCTCCGTTTACTTTTTGCGCGTGTCGGAAAACCTTTCTGTATCAATGGACACGGACAAATTTCAGCCCAGTCTGTTGAAGAGATTGTTGATCAGATTCTTGAACTGCCAGAAAAAACGCGTTTGCAGATTTTAGCTCCGATTGTGCGTGGCAAAAAAGGGCAGCATGTCAAGGTGTTTGAGCGCATTCAAAAAGAAGGTTATGTACGTGTCCGTGCGGATGGTGAAGTTTATGATGTCACAGAAGCACCTGAACTTGATAAAAATAAAAAGCATAATATTGAAGTTGTTATTGACCGTATTGTTGTAAAAGAAGGTATTCGTTCACGTTTGTTTGACTCTGTCGAAGCAGCCCTCCGTATTGCTGAAGGTTACGTCATTGTGGATAAGATGGATGGAGAAGAGCTTCTTTTCAGTGAGTTTTATGCCTGTCCTGTCTGTGGCTTTACAGTTCCTGAGTTGGAACCGCGTCTCTTTTCATTTAATGCGCCTTTTGGTTCTTGTCCGGACTGTGATGGTCTCGGAATGAAAAATGAAGTCGATCCTGACTTGGTTATTCCAGATGACAGTAAGACCTTGCGTGAAGGAGCCATAGTGGCTTGGAATCCTATTTCATCAAATTATTATCCAACCATGTTGGAGTGTGCATGCCGTGACTTTGGGATTGACATGGATACGCCATGGGCAGACTTACCTGAGGAACACAAAAATCTGATCCTTAACGGTTCAGGTAAACGAGAGTTTCATTTTCATTATGTCGGTGATTTTGGTAATGTGTCTGATAAAGACATGGTTTTCCCTGGGATTATCAATAATATCAACCGTCGCTTCCGCGAAACTTCAAGTGATTATACACGTGAATACTTGCGCGGCTACATGACAGAGTTGACATGTACGACTTGTCATGGCTATCGTTTGAACGATCAAGCCCTTTCTGTCAAGATTGACGGCAAGCATATCGGCGAGTTTTCAAATTTTGCGATTGGAGCCGGTTTAGACTTTCTTGGACAACTTATTTTAACTCCAAATGATGAGAGGATTGCTCGACCTATCGTGAAGGAGATTAAGGACCGCTTGTCTTTCTTGAAAAATGTAGGACTAGACTATTTGACGCTGTCACGGGCTTCAGGTACTTTATCAGGTGGAGAATCGCAACGTATTCGTTTAGCGACACAGATAGGTTCTAACCTCTCAGGTGTTCTTTATATTCTTGATGAGCCATCAATTGGTCTGCATCAAAGGGATAATGACCGCTTGATTGAATCCCTGCAAAAAATGCGTGACTTAGGCAACACACTTATTGTGGTTGAGCATGACGAAGATACGATGAAAGCCGCAGACTGGTTGATTGATGTCGGACCAGGCGCTGGAGATTTAGGGGGAGAAATCATCGCTGCTGGAACGCCGAAACAAGTAGCGAAAAATAAAAAATCCCTGACAGGACAATACTTATCAGGAAAACGTTCCATCCCTGTACCCGAGAAGCGCCGTAAGATAGACAAAAAGCGTATGGTTAAGGTTATCGGTGCATCAGAAAATAACTTACAAAATATCGACGCTCAATTCCCTCTCGGGATTATGACAGCTGTAACCGGTGTTTCAGGTTCCGGTAAATCAACCTTGGTTAATTCGATTTTGAAGAAAACCTTGGCGCAAAAACTCAATCATAATTCAGAAAAACCAGGTAAACATAAAAAAGTTACCGGTTATGAAGAAATTGAACGTTTGATTGATATTGACCAATCGCCGATCGGACGTACTCCACGTTCAAATCCAGCAACCTATACCTCTGTTTTTGATGACATCCGTGGACTCTTTGCGGAAACCAATGAAGCCAAAATACGTGGCTACAAAAAAGGACGTTTTTCATTTAACGTCAAAGGCGGACGTTGTGAAGCTTGTTCGGGTGACGGTATTATCAAGATTGAGATGCACTTTCTTCCAGATGTGTATGTCCCATGTGAAATCTGTCATGGTAAACGTTATAACTCAGAGACCTTGGAAGTACATTATAAAGGAAAAAATATTTCGGAAGTTCTTGACATGCGCGTGTCGGATGCTTTGGAATTCTTCCGTCATATTCCAAAAATTGAGAGAAAATTGCAAACTATCGTTGATGTCGGCTTAGGCTATGTTACTTTGGGTCAACCAGCCACAACCTTATCTGGTGGTGAAGCGCAACGGATGAAACTGGCTTCTGAGTTACAAAAACGCAGTACAGGCAAGAGCTTTTATATCTTGGATGAGCCCACAACAGGCTTGCACAGCGAAGATATCGCTACATTGATTAAAGTTTTGGACCGCCTAGTGGATCAAGGCAATACCATCGTGGTTATTGAACATAATCTTGATGTGATTAAGACGGCTGACTACATTATCGATCTCGGGCCAGAAGGTGGTGCTGGCGGCGGAACTGTTTTAGCTACTGGGACACCAGAAGAAGTTGCTAAGGTTGAGCAATCTTACACCGGGCAGTATTTGAAACAAAAATTATAATTGACAAATTTAAAAGGAGTAAAGTTCAAACTTTGCTTTTTTTATTGTGTAAAGAACTAAGGAATAACTATTATTAAAGTAAGCGCTTTACTAAAAATGTTAAAAATAATATAATGTAGGCATGTTGCTTTATGAAGAAACAAGTTTAGAGGAGAGAATCAAATATGGACGAGAAATACTACAAACTGTTGAAGGAACAATTTGTCTCAAAAGAAGCAGTCTTAACGGAAATTATAAATCTCAGTGCCATCTGTGAGCTACCGAAAGGAACAGAACACTTTGTCAGTGACCTTCATGGGGAGTACGATGCCTTTAATCATGTCCTCCGCAACGGATCAGGCTCAATCAAAGAAAAGCTCCGTGAGTGCTTTCCTGACTTAGACCCAACAGAAATTTCGGAGCTTGCGACCTTGATTTATTACCCAGAAGAGAAACTGGCTTCAAAAGAGAGCCAACTTTCTCAAGATGCTTTTGCCTACTATTGCCGGGAAAATCTGATTTTCTTATTGAAACTCGCGCGCTTTGCGGGGAAAAAATATACACGGTCTAAAGTACGTAAAGCCTTTCCTGAAAAATTCCGCTATATTCTTGAGGAATTAAAACATGAAGTTGAGTCTAGTTCAGAGAAACAGGCATATTTTGACTCCATCATTGAAAAACTTCAGCATCTTGGAGAACTTCCGAACTTAATCATTGCTCTTGCGGATAGTGTGAGACGTTTGACGGTCGATCATTTACATGTCGTGGGTGATATTTACGATCGAGGCCCTTATCCTGATAAAATTATCGATCGGCTGATAAGTATGCCTTCAGTTGATATCCAATGGGGCAACCATGATATTATTTGGATGGCCGTTTTGGCAGGTTCGTCGCTTGCAATGATGAACGTTATTCGTATCAGTTCCCGTTATGGTAATCTGGATATTCTTGAAGATTCTTATGGGATTAATCTTCGTCCACTGATTGAGTATGCAGAGCGTTATTATGAGCCCAGTCCTGCATTTGCACCTCGTCTGACGGAGGGAGAGTATCTGTCACAGGAAGAATGTGACTTGTTAAACAAACTCCAACAGGCGACAGCCATTTTACAGTTTAAGTTAGAAAGCCAGTTGATTGCAAGACGCCCAGAGTTTCATCTGGCAGAGCGTGATGTGCTGCATTTTATTAATTATGAAGAAAACCGCATTGAACTAAAGGGAAAGTTTTATGATCTGAAAGAATTTCAAGCACCCACAATTAATCCAGATAAACCAGAGGAATTAACGGATGAAGAAAAGATTCTCTTAAAGAAGTTACTAAAGAACTTCAAAGCCTCACAGAAACTGAAACAGCACATTGATTTTCTTCTGGAAAAAGGGTCGATGTATCTTTCTTACAATGGGAATCTTCTAATTCATGGGTGTTTACCGCTGCATGAAAACGGTGATTTCAAATGTTTTAGACTTGAGGGAGAGGCTTACTCTGGACGTGAATTGCTGGATCTTTTTGAATACCACGTGAGAAAGAGTTTGGCGCATCCTGATAGAGAAGAAGATTTATCCACAGACCTTCTCTGGTACCTGTGGGTTGGAGAATCCTCCTCACTTTTTGGCAAAGAGGCGATGACAACCTTTGAGCGTTATTATATTGCTGATAAGGCGACACATGTGGAGAAGAAAAACCCATATTATCAATTAAGAGAAAATCCAGAAACGATTAGCCGTATTTTGAAAAATTTTGGTATGGATGAAAAAGGGCATATTATCAACGGACATACACCTGTTAAGGAAAGAAAAGGTGAGGCGCCGATTAAGGCAGGTGGCAAGCTGATTGTCATTGACGGCGGCTTTTCAAAGCCTTATCAAAAAGAAACAGGTATAGCTGGATACACCTTGCTTTATAACAGCTACGGTATGCAGCTGGCAGCACATGAGCCTTTTAAAACAATCAAAGCAGCTGTCGAGGAAGGGAGCGACATTGTCAGTGTTAAGAGATTGGTTGATAGGGTTGAGAAGAGAACATGTGTCAAGGATACCAATATTGGGAAAGAGTTTTTAAAGACAATTGAAGACTTAGAGTATCTTTTCGAAAACTATGAAAAATATTAATTTGGGATATCCAAAGATAAATGGTTCAATAATAAAGGAGTAACGAATGAAAACATTGAGTGAAGCAGAGTCGTATTGTTGGAACCATATCCAAGACAATCTAAATCGGATCCCAAATTTATCTATCTCTATATTGGCAACAGAGTCACATGTGAGTGTTTCAACAGTCAACAGAACCTTGAAAAAAATGGGCTACGAAGGTTACTCAGACTTTAAACAAACCATTCGTAATACCAAAAATGAACGACGGAAGAATGGTTTTTCTAAAGAAGTCAATCAAGCGATTCGCAAAAATGAAATAGAAATTACACGCACCATTAATCAACTCTCAGCAGATGATATTGAAGTTGCCATCAAACTGATCAATCATCACAGCAAAATTATGATTTTTTGTGCGGGCCTAAGTGCCAATGTTGCGAGGGAAATGATGGATAAGCTGCAACTTTTTGGAAAACTTTGTGTGATTCATGATGATTTTGACTATATGCAGTATTTTGCAAGTAAAGCCAACCGTGATTATTTAATCGTTGCTTTCTCTTTGAGTGGTGAGACACCAGAGATTGCTCAAGCGCTGCATAAGGCAAAAAATCGTGGGGCGAAGATTATTGCTCTCGTTGGCGCCATGCCCAGCTCTATTGGAAGTCAGGCGGATGTTTGCATTCATGCCTATAAGTCCACACAAAAAACGATTAATTTTGGTTTGGATGTCGGCAGTCGCCTATGTTTACAAGTTGTGAATCGCATCTTGTTGGATGCTTTTGCCCTTTACAAAAATTTAGCTCCAATTAGGGAAGATTAAATGTACCAAGCAGAGGTTGTAAGACCTCTGCTTTTTTTGGGAAAAGTTTCCGACCACTCAAAGGGTATTTCGGAAAATTTTCCCCCTATTTCTGATTTATACTAAGAAAAAAGACAAATGGAGGCAAGGTATGACTTACTATATTAAAGCAGATAAATTTTTCTATCCTTATCACACGCTCAGTGGCGGCTATTTAGAAATTAAAGAGGGCAAATTTGGTAAACACAGACAAGAAGTTCCTAAAGATGCTGAGGTTAAAGATTATACAGGATACTGGATTGTGCCAGGATTGGTGGATACACATATACATGGTTTCGATGGCGCAGATGTGATGGATGGGCAGTCAGAGCTTCTTGATAAGATGAGCCAGGGCTTACTTAGAGGAGCTGTAACTTCTTGGATCGCGACACCATTGACAGGGGAACATGGGCGTCTCAGAGAAGTCTGCGAAGCAGTTGGAAATTATAAACCAAGGGTTACAGGAGCCAAAATACAAGGACTTTTCTTTGAAGGACCATACTTTACTGCTCAGCATAAAGGTGCCCAAAATCCCGCTTATATGACAGATCCAAATGTGCAAGAATTCGAAAACTGGAACCAAGCAGCGCATGGTATGATTCGAAAAATAGCCGTTGCACCTGAAAGAGAAGGAAGTATCGAATTTATCCGAGCTTTAACAAAGCGAGGAATCACGGTTGCTTTGGGGCACTCTAACGCTACTTTAGCCCAAGCAACAGCAGCAGTAGAAGCGGGAGCTACTGTCTTTGTCCATACCTTTAATGGCATGAGTCCCTTTAACCATCGGGAACCCGGAATGGTTGGTGCGGCACTGAGCCTTCCGAATACCTATGCCGAGTTGATCTGTGACGGACATCATGTTCATCCGACAGCGGCTAAAATATTAATTCAAAGTAAGGGGGCAGCGCACACGGTCTTGATTACGGATGCGATGCGTGCTGCAGGAATGCCCGATGGAGATTATATGCTGGGAGAATTTCCTGTACGTGTCGAAGGAGGCGCGGTCCATCTTAAAGAAGGAGATAGTTTGGCTGGCTCTGTCCTCATGTTAAAGGATGCGATTAAAAATGTGGTAGACTGGGGCATTGCAACACCAGAGGAAGCCATTATGATGGCAAGCTTGACTGCTGCGAAGTCCGTCAATATCGATGATTGCTGTGGGCAGATTAAAGAAGAGTACAGTGCAGATTTCATCGTTCTAGGCCCTGATATGCAACTTTCGGAAGTGTATGTAGACGGTGAACGGGCGATATAATTCTAAAAATTGAATTTACGCATCAACTAAACAAAATAGTTGTAAGCGGTTAATTTGGAAAAGTTTACCAAAATGTTACTTAATATTTGGAAAAATTTCCTACAATCTATAGCTTATAATAAAAATAAATTTAGAAGACAAGGAGAAATGATGAAAGCTTTAATTTCTGGCCATGCGCATTTTGCAGAAGGCATGAAGAGCGCAGTCGAATTAATTACTGGTCCACAGGTAGACTTGCTCACACTTACTTTTGATGAAGCAACTAACCTTGAAGAATATCAAAACGCTTTAAATGATTTTTGTAAAAGTGGTGAAGAAGTAGCTATTTTTACGGACTTACTTGGAGGGACACCTTTTAATAAAGCGATGATAGCTAAAGGGGATAAGAAAAAGGTGCATATTTTTACGGGCACGAATCTTCCCATGCTGATTGAGTTTGTTTCTCAAGAAATGATGGGAGCAGAAGTTGATTTAATGCTTGACTTGTCTGTTTCCACAGCTAAAGATGGCGTCACTCTTGACTTAGAGCTTGGCAAAAAAGTGCAAGAAGCTGAAGAAAGTGATGGCATCTAGATGACAGCACAATTTATTATCAACAGTTCACTTGTTTTTATTGGTTTTATTCTTCTAGGCGGTGCTTTTTATAGCATAGTTAGTGGTCTGCAGTTTAGCAAGCGTAAAAAAGTTATCGCCGAGTTGCATCAGACTCTTGCTGTAGGGAGTGAAGTCATGTTTAGTGGCGGATTGACGGGAATTATTACTGACTTAGATGAAGAATTCTGTCGCATCAAGCTTGCGGATAAGTTGGTGATTAAAGTTTCGCGTTATGCCATCACGCAGATATTGTAAAAGGTTCATTTTCCTAGTTTCTAGGTTAGTTAATAAAATTTAAATACGGATGCTCAGTCTCCGCTTTGATATTAAGAAAGGTCATTATTATGCCAAATATTTTACTTACTCGTATTGACAACCGCTTGATTCACGGTCAAGTTGCCACACAGTGGAACAGCTTTGTCGGTTCAAACCTTTTGCTTGTCGCAAATGATGATGTGGCAAGCAATCCACAGCGTCAAGCACTGATGGATATGGCCGCACCGACTGGAGTGGCTACACGCTACTTTAGTGTTCAAAAGACTATTGATATTATCAGTAAAGCTGCGGATCGTCAGTTGATTTTCATTATCTGTGAAAACCCACAAGATGTTTTACGTCTTGTTGAAGGTGGCGTACCCATTAAAAAAGTGAATATCGGTAATATGCACATGTCAGAAGGAAAACGTCAAGTTGCAACTGTCATTGCTGTGGATGACGATGATGTGGCAGCTTTTAAGAAACTGAAAGAACTGGGTGTTGAGCTTGAGATACAGCGCGTGCCAACTACACCCGTAGAGCCACTCGGAAAGCTCTTTAATTAATTTAGTTTAGGGAACAAGAGTTTTTGATGAGGAAGGTGTATTTAGGATGAAGGTGCTTATCCTTGATCGCGCACTACTTATTTCGAATCAAAAATCATAAAAAAATATAAGGAGAAAAACTTATGGATGCTTCCATTTTTCAGATTATTTTGATCTTTGCAGTGACTTTTGTTGTCGCCATTGACCAATTTAGTTTACTTCAATCTTTGTACCAGCCTATCGTTACAGGTTTGGTCATCGGTCTTATTCTTGGTGATGTTCAAACCGGTTTGATTGTCGGGGGGACTTATCAACTGATGACCATTGGTAACATGCCGGTCGGAGGAGCTCAACCACCGAATGCGGTTATCGGAGGGATTATGGCAACAGTTCTTGCCATTTCACTTGGGTTAGAACCAGCAGCGGCCGTTGCTACTGCCATCCCATTTTCACTACTCGGACAATATGGTGTAACTTTAATCTTCACAGTTATGGCACCGGTAATGGGTGTTGCGGATAAATATGCCGAAGAAGCAAACCCAGCCGGAATTGCTAAAATTAACTGGCTTGCTATGTGTGCGCTCGGTACTATCTTTGGTATTGTTGTTACGCTCTTTTTCGTCGGTGGACAAGCCTTTGGCGATACTGTAGTAAATGCTATCCCAGCCTGGCTTATGAGTGGACTCGGTGCAGCAGGAAATATGATGCGCTATGTCGGTTTTGCAATCTTGATTAAGGTCATGGTTTCCAAAGAACTTTGGGGATTCTACTTCCTTGGGTTTGTACTTGCAGTTATCGTTACTGGTATCGAAGCTCTTAAAGGACCAGCATTACTTTTACTCGCCGTCATCGGTTTTGCATTCGCCTATTGGGATTTCCAAATGAATACAAAACTCAAAACAGCTGCCCCTGCAGCATCAGCTAGTGAAGGAGATTATGAAGATGGTATTTAATATTCCTGATAATTATTCTAATCAAACGCCAGCACCACAACTTGATAAGAAAACACTCAACAAAATGGTTTGGCGCTCCGTTTACCTCCAAGCATCTTTTAACTATGAGCGGATGCAAGCAGGTGGTTGGCTCTATTCTATCTTGCCCGGCTTGGAAAAAATCCACACGGACAAAAAAGATCTGTCAGCTTCAATGGCGCACAACTTAGAATTTTTCAATACACACCCATTTCTGGTTAACTTTGTCATGGGGATTGTGCTTTCACTTGAGCAAAATAAAACAGATATTCAAACGATACGTGCTGTCCGTGTCGCAGCGATGGGACCTCTTGGAGGGATTGGTGATGCGCTCTTCTGGTTCACGCTTGTACCAATCACCGCCGGTATTACAGCCAATATGGCCATTGCTGGAAATATCGCAGCACCGTTCATCTTCCTCTTGATTTTCAATGCTGTACAGTTCGGCTTGCGTTACTTCTTGATGCATTGGTCTTACCGAAAAGGAACAGATGCCATTAGCATCATGACTGCTAATGCAAAAGAATTTACACGTGCGGCCTCTATCCTTGGGATTTTCGTAGTTGGAGCCTTGACTTCAGCTATGGGGGCTACTTCAGTAAATATAGTCATACCAAACGGCGAAGCTAAAATTAATATTCAATCCATCTTAGATGGTATCTTGCCATCAATGTTGCCGTTAGGATTAACTTTGCTCTTGTTCTATCTCATGCAAAAGCACAAGTGGACACCGATTCGTTGTATCCTTTTGCTCCTCTGTCTGGGTATTCTCGGCTCAGGAATCGGTATCTGGCCTTCAATCTGGCCGTAACAAGGAAAAAGTAAGTGCGCTTGTTCCACACTTACTTTTTTTGTGTTTCTTTTTTTCTTAAGGCATAAGAATCCAGTAATATCCGTGAAAGAATGGTCAGAGGAAGTCGTGAGCGTACTTCATAGTCTGGGAAAAAGGAGCCGTCTGATTTAAAACCAACTAGAGCAACGTCAGAGAGGGCAGCTAGCGTAGATTCACCAGCTGTCGTAAGAAGAAGCGTTGCAATATTGTGCTGCTGGCAATTTTGCGCAGCATTTACCAGCTCTGGAGTTTCACCATTTAAAGAAATGAAGAGGACAGCATCTTCAGGAGATAACTTTTTACTCATGATTTTGATGATTTCAGGATCGGTAAAGAACTCACAGTATTTTTCTGTCAGTTGAAACTTGGTCATCATCTCTTGAGCGACCATTTCGGAAAAACCGCGGGCAAACAAAATGAGCCGTCTTGAAGCAGTGATGATCCGAATTGCTTCTTCAAGTTTTTGAATGTTAATCATCGAGAGGGTCCGCATCACTTCTTGTTCATTTTTGGTAATGACGAAACGAATCCCTTCATCCTCTTGATCAAACTGTGAAAAATCCTCATGTAACTTTCTTCGTTCTTTAAGTTTATACTTGAAGTCGGCATAGCCAGAATAGCCTTTTTTCTTTAGTGTACGTACGATTGTTGCCGTTGAAACCGCAGCTTCAACACTTAATTCAGCAATGGAATAGTTAGGGATTTCTATAATATTACGCTCAATATAATTCCATAAATATTGCTCAGAGTCACTTAGTTTAGTACTCACAGTATATACCTCCCTATTTTTCAAAAATTATTAACCTAAGTATAGCAAATTTAAAAATAGAAGTGTAACATTTTTCAGAAATGTCAAAAACTTGTAAGCGCGTACAAAAATAATGCGCTATGATAAGACTATGATAAAAAGAAAGTGAGGTGTTCAATGATCTACACAGCTACACTAAATTTAGCCATTGATCTTTTTATTGACACCAAGGAGATGTCTCCTAAAATAGTAAACCGTACAGACGAGTACGATGTTCAAGCCAATGGAAAAGGAGTCAATGTTTCTTTAATCTTGCAGAAACTCGGAGTGGCAAGTACAGCACTGGGATTTAAGGCTGGATTTACTGGAAATTTCATCGAAGACACGCTCCGAAATGAAGGCATCCACACAGAATTTATCGAAGTGGACGGTATAACCAGAATCAACGTTTTTACACATGTAAAAAAAGAAAATATGGAATATAAGCTGGTTAATAAAGGGCCAAAAGTTACACCTGAGCAAGTGGAAATGTTTTTAAAGCAAGTGCATCAACTCAAAGCAGGGGATTACCTTTGTTTATCTGGCAGTTTTTCCGAAGGTGTTCCGTCTACACTCCTAAGAGAGGTTGCTGCGGTTTGTCAAGAGAACAAGGTGAAACTCATTATTGATACCAGCTATGCCGAAATACTGGATACTTTGCCTTACGAACCTTTTTTACTTAAACCCAATGATGAGGAACTGGCACACTGGTTTAATGTGGCGCTAAAAACGCCAGAAGATGTGATTGATTACGGTAAAAAATTGGTGGAGCAGGGAGCGAAAAATGTTTTGATTTCCTTGGGAGAAAAAGGTGCCTTGTTTATCAATTCGGACCAAATCTTAGCCGTCAATGCACCACAAGGAGAAGTTGTCAACACAGCTTGTGCAGGCGATAGCCTGCTTGGAACTTTCTTAGCCGGAATAATCAAAAATGAAGCTATCGGAAAAAATTTGCAAACAGCAATTGCAGCTGGCTCTTCTACAGCTTTCCAAAAGGGCTTGACTGACTTTTCCGATGTGCCACGGCTGATGGAGCAAATTACTGTTACTGAAATTATGAATAAACTATAAGGAGGATTTATGGGAAACTATAAAATAATCGCTGCGACAGGTTGTCCAACAGGGATAGCGCACACGTTTATGGCACAGGAAGCTTTAGAAGCGGCAGCAAAAAAAGCAGGTGTATCAATCAAGGTGGAAACACATGGACAGATTGGTGTAGAAAATGAATTGACAAACGAGGACATTCGTCATGCTGAAGCTGTAATTATTGCAGCCGATAAAGATGTCCATGCAGAGCGTTTTGCTGGAAAACGTATCATTGAAGTTTCTGTTTCAGCAGGGATTAAAGAGGCAGACCGCTTGATTAAAGATGCCTTAGCTGGCAAAGGGAAAATCAAGGACGGAACAGCAACTATGGAAAATTCTTCCACCGTACCAGATGTATCTAAAATCGGGCACAGCATCTACAAAAACCTTATGAATGGTGTCTCGCATATGCTGCCTTTCGTTGTTGCTGGTGGTGTTCTGATTGCGATTTCCTTTGCAGTTTGGGGGATTCATTCTGCAGAACCCGATCACGCAACATATAATGCCACAGCAGCGATGATCAAGGATATTGGCGGACAAGCTATGGGAATGATGGTCCCAATATTGTCAGCTTTCATTGCCGAAAGCATTGCTAAACGTCCCGCGCTTGTTGCAGGTTTGATTGGTGGTATCGTAGCAAATGCTGGTGGTGCAGGTTTCTTAGGAGGAATTCTATCAGGTTTCTTGGCGGGATACTTGATTCTTTTCCTTCAAAAACTCTTGCGTAAGATGCCCAAATCTCTTGATGGATTAAAAGCTGTCTTTATTTTACCGGTTCTAGGAGTCGCAATTGTCGGAATAGCTATGTATTTGCTAGCAGGTCCTATGGAAACCATCAATCAGGCCATGATGAACTTCTTGGCTGGATTTGAAAACAGTAACCCGATTGTTTTAGGACTTATTGTTGGTTCAATGTGTGCCTTTGATATGGGAGGGCCGGTCAACAAAGCTGCCTATGTTACAGGTACAGCGCTCTTAGCTCAAGGGAATTACTCCTTTATGGCAGGTGTGTCGGCTGCTTGTATTGCGCCGCCATTGATTACAAGTATTGCAACGTTTGCGTTTAGAAAATATTACAATACTGAAGAACGTAATGCAGGGCTTGTGAACCTCATCTTAGGTTCCACACATATCACTGAGGGAGCAATTCCTTTCGCAGCTAAAAATCCCTTGATTATTTTGCCTATTTTTATGGTGGGGTCTTCAATCGCTTCAATTTTAACTTATCTTTTCGGAGTAAAGGTTCCCGCGCCACATGGAGGATTTCTGGTTTTACCTGTTGTCACAGGTGCTTTCCAATGGGTTTTATCAATTTTGATTGGTTCAGCAGTAGGTGGAATTTTACTTGGTCTCTATCAAAAACGTCGCTGGGAGAAGGAAAAACGTGAAAATAAAGAATTAGCCACTGAAGAAATTCTAGCTCCCTCAGCATTCCTTTCTGAAAATGATGTCTTTCTCAATCAGACATTCAATACACGAGATGAAATGTTCGACTTTTTAGCAGAAAAAACAGTCCAACGAGGTATCGCTACGGACAAGGAAGAAGTCAAAGAAAAGTTAGTGGCACGTGAACTCGAAGGAACAACAGGCATGATGGACGGCTTTGCTATCCCACATGCTAAATCGTCAAATATTAATAAAGCCAGTTTGATTATTGTAAAAAATGAGAAAGGCATTGCTTGGGACAGCTTAGATGGGCAACCGATTACTTTTGTCATCGGACTTTTTATCCCCGAACATCAAAAAGGTACAGCACACCTGCAATTGCTCTCATCTGTCGCAAAAATGCTCATGATACCAGCGGTGATTGACCAGTTAAAAGCAGCGGACAGTCAAGCAGAGATTGTGTCAATCATTAACCAAAAACTCGCTGAAAATAGTGAAGAAGCTTCAGAAAACCTTGCATATGCAGGAGTATAAGATGAGCTTTAATACGATTATCTTTGACATGGACGGCGTATTGGTCGATACGGAGTATCATTATGCCCAAGTATTTGATGCTTTTTTCGAGAAAAAGGGCATTCCGATCGCCCATCTAAATCGCCGTGAACTTTTAGGTCGTCCTCTGAGAGACTTGTGGCCGTTCATTTTGGGAGAGGATTTTGATAAGGAAGAAGCGGCAAGGTTACAAAAAGAGTTCTTCACCTATAAAAAAAGGAGCCATTTTCCCATCGAGGAAATGCTCTTTCCCGATGTGAAAGTTGTGCTGCAACGCTTGTCTGAAACAAAACTAAAGATTGGTTTAGCCTCAAGTTCGTCACACGAGGAAATTGCAGAAGTTCTAGATACACACAATCTTCGTAAATATTTTGAGGTTATTTCATCTGGCGAAGATTTTGCAGCGTCCAAGCCCCATCCTGCCGTTTATTTGTCTGCCATGGAGCAGTTGAATGCCAGAGCATCTGATGTGCTTGTCATTGAAGATTCACCTAATGGAATCACAGCTGGAAAAGCAGCGGGCGCAACGGTTTGGGCGCTTAGAGACCAACGATTTGGCAGTGACCAGAGTCAGGCGGACAGGTGCGTTGAGCATTTAACTGAAGTACTGGAACTTCTCGGTTTTTCATGATGTGACGAAATAATTCTATGGAGCATTGAAACATCCCCTTGAAATCAGGAAAAATTTCCGTTTTGATAAAGTGCCATTTGGAAAATTTTCCTATGCTTATCACCTTATAATAGACACCATAAGCTTAAAGAAAAATAGAAATCGAGGGAATAATATGCTTCAATTACCAGAAGAACGACTCAAAGAACTAGGTGCGGCTATCACCGTTAAAGAAACTTTAGGGCAGCCAGAATTATGGCGCAAGGTTTTCGGAGAATACGCAGAAAGAAAAACAGAAATTGATGCTTTCTTAGCAAAACTGATCGAAAAACATGGCTTTATCCGAGTTATTTTCACTGGGGCAGGTAGCTCGCAGTATGTGGGGGACACCGTACTTAAAAGTTTAATTGAGCTGGGAGATACGGAACATTTCCGTTTTGAATCAATCGGAACAACAGATATCGTAGCGGCCCCACAAGCTACTTTGGAGCAGAATACACCGACCTTGTTGGTTTCGTTTGCGCGCAGCGGAAACTCCCCTGAATCTGTTGCAGCGGTCAACATTGTCGAAGAGCTTGTCCAAGACAGTTATCAGCTGGTGATTACTTGCGCCAAAGAAGGCAAGCTCGCTCAGCAAGCCCTCACCATGGAAAATGCGTTGACTTGTATCCTGCCAGATGAGTCTAACGATAAAGGTTTTGCAATGACGGGTTCATGCAGTTCAATGACGCTTTTATCAACGCTTATTTTTTCAACAGAAGAACTTTCGGATAAAGAAAAGCAGGTCAGCATTACCGCGGATTTGGCTACAGATGTTTTTCAGCGAGAAACGGAAATTGTAAGTTTTCTCAATGATGATACAGACCGTATGGTTTATGTGGGCTCAAGTACACTTTCAGGTTTTGTACGTGAAGCTCAACTCAAGGTTTTGGAATTAACAGCAGGAAAAATAGCAACCATGTTTGACAGCTCGATGGGCTTCCGTCATGGACCTAAATCTTTCATTAATGAAAATACTGTCGTTTTCGTATTTGCTGCCAATAACGCTTATACACGTCAATATGACTTGGATCTCTACAAAGAGGTTGCCGATGATGCAATTGCTCAACGAACAGTCGTCATTGGACAACATCTTACGGAAGGTTTTGCTTATAAAGAAGCACCAGCACTCAAGGAGGCTTATCTCGTCTTCCCAGCATTTGCTTTTGCTCATGTCATTGCCTTGAATGCTTCAATTTTGGCGAAAAATACGCCTGATACACCTTCAGCATCAGGCACAGTCAACCGTGTCGTAAAAGGAGTGATTATCCATCCTCTGGAAAAATAGGAGAGCAGTAAACCATGAGTATTTTAACAGTCACACTCAATCCTGCGATCGATATTTCTTATCCATTGGAAACCTTTCACTTAAACACGGTCAATCGTGTGGCACAGGTTGGTAAAACGGCTGGTGGTAAAGGGCTCAATGTCTCACGTGTGCTGAAAGAATTAGGTGCAGATGTCTTGGCGACAGGCTTTGTTGACGATATCTTAGGTGCGGAGATTGTCGAGAACTTAAAAAGTGAAGGCATTGATAGTCGATTTACTAAGATTTCTGGAAAGACACGCAACTGTATCGCGATTTTACACGAAGGGCAACAGACCGAGATTTTAGAAAAAGGGCCACGGATTTTAAGGGAAGAAGCAGAAGGATTTATTGACAATTTTAAAGCAATATTAGCTGAAGTTGAAGCAATTGCCATTTCAGGTTCTCTGCCTGATGGCTTACAGGAAACTTTCTATTCTGACCTTATCGCAATTGCCAACAAGCAGGAGAAAACAGTTGTTTTGGATTGTTCGGGGCGCACACTTGAAGCAGTGCTTAAAACCCCAGATAAACCAAGTGTAATCAAACCCAACTTGGAAGAGTTGACGGATTTGTTAGGGAAAGAAGTCACCTTAGAAAATATCAAAGAAAGTTTACAGGATAGGCTTTTTAACGGTATCGAGTGGATTGTGGTTTCTCTTGGAAAAGAAGGCGCATTTGCTAAAGTTTCGGATGACTTTTATCGTGTGAAAATCCCCAAAATAGATGTCGTAAATCCTGTCGGATCCGGCGATGCGACTGTTGCAGGCCTTGTTTATGGGATAAGTCAGCATGAAAGGGTTGAGAATACCTTGAAAGGTGCTAACGTATGTGGCATGCTCAATGCGCAGGAGGCGAAGACAGGTCATATTAATCGGACGAATTATCAAGCTTTGTTTGACCAACTCAAAGTAGAAAAAATATAAAACAAAGACGCTAAGAGGAGAAAAAATGGTACTTGTAAAAAGTAAAGAAATGATAGACAAGGCATTTAAAAATGGCTATGCCATTGGTGCCTTTAATGCAGAAAATATGGAAATGGCGGAAGCAATCGTAGAAGCAGCCGAAGAGATGCATGCACCCGTCATTGTCCAAACAACGTCAGGTACGCTCAATACGACACCACCAGAAATGTTCTACCACATGGTTAAAGCAGCAGCAGACAAGGTCTCAGTGCCTGTAGTGCTGCACCTTGATCATGGGGATGATTTTGAACGTGTGGCACGTTGTTTACGCACAGGTTATACTTCAGTGATGATTGATGCTTCGAAAAAGCCATTTGAAGAAAATGTCGCAATAACCGAAGAAGTGGTCAAGATGGCGCATTCGATGGGGATTCCCGTTGAAGCCGAACTAGGTATCGTTGGTGGCAAAGAAGATGGAAATAATGCGGAAACGGTAGCTTTCACTGACCCAGAAGAAGCTGAAAAATTTGTCAAAGCGACAAATGTTGACTTTTTAGCTATCGGTATCGGCAACTCACACGGCTTTTACAAAGCAGAGCCAAAGTTACAATATGACGTCTTAGAAGCTGTCAAAGCGAAAACAGGCGATGTACCATTGGTGCTTCACGGAACATCAGGTATCCCTGATGAAGATGTTTCAAAAGCCGTTGCTATGGGGATTGCTAAAGTTAACTATGCCACTGAACTTCGCGCTGTTTTCACAAATGCCATTAAATCTTACCTCTCCGAAGATGAAAAAGTCGTAGATCCGAAAAAGTACAACTCCGTAGCTAAACAAGCCGTTAAAGAACTTGTGAAACAAAAAATTCAAGTGCTTGGTTCTGATGGGAAAGCTGGAGAGTGAGGCTGAGTAGAAATATAAAAGTTTTCAGTACCTCCGAATAATCGGTAGTAGGAATAAGTTAAAGAACCGTTAGTTTGCCAAGCCAGACGGTTTTTTATTTTTTCATCAATCGGGCGATAAACATTGGTAAAACGATTAGAAAACTGTCTATTTCAAAAACAATGAATAGTACTTTATTAGCAATAAGAATACTCCTTTCTGTTGAAGCTTGTATTCACATTCATAAGTACATCCTTCAAAAAACAGTGTTTATTAAACTTTTACACATTGTAAAAAGCAACATAGGATAAGAAGCTTTACTTGATTTCAAAACCTTAAGATTTCTTGACAACATCGAAAATTGAATGATAAAATAAAAATGTGAGGAAAAGAACAATCTTTTTGCTTTTGTACTGAACGGACGCGCTTCATAAAAGAGCAATAAATTTTTAGATGGACTATAGAAAGTTAAAAAAGTATTTTAGGTGTTATGTCTATTGTTATTATTTTGGGAGATTGAGCACATAAGAAGAATTTAGAAAATCAAAGACAATCAGCATTATCATAAAAAGAAGAACCTTATGCGACTAAGGCAGTATTTGCAACTGAAGGAAATAGCGCTGGAAATGGCTATTCTTGGGTTGTAGGAACGGAATATTTCGTATATCCCCTAAGACAAAGAATGTCTGAATTATACATCCTAGGGCATGGTGAAAGTTCAACTAAAAAAGACTCATGAGAGGTAACTTATAGTAATGAAAAACGTGAAGTTACCAAATGAAGATTATTCCTAATGATTATCAAGTTTTAGCTGATATTACTTTAAAAGTCATTTTTTAAATTCAAAAAGTAGAAGAAATTGAAAAGGAAATGAGCAAATGAAGATAAAAAAACAAATGAAAATAATGATTATTTGTTTTATGGCTATTGTTGGAGTAGGATTTTTTTGGAGATTACACATGAATAAAGAAAATATAAAAAAAGAAAAACAGCAATTATCTGAAGTTGTGAAAATGGAAAAGATTGCGGCTGAGCAAGTGAAAAATACTTATTCAGGTTTAAAAAAAATAGATTTCGATAAAGATTATTCTTATGATTCAATGACTGGTTTTACATTGGTGAATGTCACAGTTTCAACCGACTCAGTGAGCAAGTCAAACTTTAGCATCTCCATGACTCTTAATGACAAAGAAAATGAAAATTATGTGGGTTCTATTGCGCGTCCAAAATTACAGAATGGTAAAACAGAATCGCTAGTAAAAGTTATTTACTCTGATGGTTCTATAGGAGAACAATAAATGAATAGTGATAAAATATTAAGAGATTTGAATCAGCAAGTATATTTAGTGGATCCAGCATATAAAGGTGGGAAGTACGTGACCTATGTCGCTAAATCAGATAATCAACTTAAGTCAAGGGAAGAAAATACTCTCAAATTATCTGGTGGTCAAGAATTTAGAGTTATCTCTGTTGAAAATGGGAAATGGGGATTTCAAGGAATGGCAGTTGCACCAGTCAAAGGAGGTCATGTAGATTATAGTCAAGTTACGGTGGTAGCTGCTGGAACTGATCCAAGTCAGCCTATTGATTTATTGGAAGCCCTCGATGCAGCAACGGATATAGGTTCTCTTCAAGAATCCTCTGCTGAACAATTTGTTCAAGATATAATGGAAAATCATCCAAACTGGAAAATAACTCAACTTTCTGGATATTCTCAGTCAGCATATATGCTCAAAGTCGGAGCCAAATTTCATATTCCTACAACTGTTTTTAATGGCTGGTTTCAGTATGGTTCGCTGTCTAAAAAGGAAAAAGAATTTATGAAGAGTCATTCAGATTGGTTTATTAATTATCGGAGAAAGAATGATAATGTAACAGTGTGGAATGACTTTAACTCAGAATTTTTTAATAGTGAAGATTATGGTACCATAGTTTGGTTAGATGGAGATAGTCATGATTTAGCAGATTGGAAATTTGATAAAGATGGAATGGTCAAACTTCCAAAATCTTCGGCTATGACTGCTGCTCGTATAAAACAAAGTCAAAGTCTTTTAAATGTTAGATTTTCACAAGCAATGTTTCAATTGGAATATCTTCGCACTAATTTTTTGGAAAGTGGAGGTGGACTATCCTCATCAGAAGAAATATATTTGGACTCTGCCCAAGCTCTAGCCATTGTTTCTACTGCTAGGGCTGAATTTAACTTGGCTTTGAGTAAAGTTATGAAACTTTATCAAGATGGGATCAAACAAGTAGAGGAACACTGGCAAGAAACACTATCTGAAGCTATGAGTATAGGCAATCAGTTGGATAAATGGGAAGTTTATGAAGCTCTTGAAGAGGCAGGTTTCACTCATGAGGCTATTGTGGGCACTCCTACACAAATATACCAACACAAGATAAGTCAAGTGAAGCGCACGAGTGAAAAGTTCGAAAATCTTGAGAATAAGATTAAGGCTAAAATTTCGGAGGTAGTCTCTAGAGATCAGGAGTTGGCGCAAGAACTGAAATCTTTATAGAAATGAACGAGTCGTGAAAGAAGTATGTCCCTTTAATTTATAGACTAAATAATTGCTGGACTCTATTTTGTTTAGTAATCTTTTATGACGAACAGTATGTGATTGAGGAAGCTCACTGAGAATCAATGCTAAAGAAAATAAATTTACCTCTATTTGAAAATCCTGACATAGAGACAAATATGAACTAAAGTACCTAGCAGTTTATTCACTATTTATTGGGTTAATGAACGAGATCTTGCACAAAAGAATAGCGTGACAAAAGTCAATCAAAATGGTATCATTGAACAGTTGAGGAAAGTGCCTCAAAAAGAATGATAAGGAGACTGATTATGCCTAAGAAAAAAGATACAGAAATTGAAATTATTGATACAGAAACAGGTGTTCAAGTAAAATCAGGGAAAAAAATTATTGCTGAAATCACTGAGGAAAATGGCAGCTTCGTGGCTGTAAGTTCGGGAAAAGAAATTGCTGTTACCCGTGAGTTTTCTGAGGCACTGGAAGAAGCAATAAAAGCTTATAATTTAGGTGTATAATAATGTAAAACCTATGATGAAGATGAATCCCCCCGATATTGAAGTTCATTCGCCAATCAGTCAAGGTGGGTTAACGAATTTTTCGAGGCTTCCATATTTTTCAAAAGATAAAAATAAATGAGCGACAGCGTTCACACAAAGTTTTTTGTCGGGCGCTTCTTTTTAGTTCATGACGAACAATTGGACAAAAGAATTTGAAAAGCAAAGTTATTCATGTGAAAGGACAGGTAAAAGGACAGCGATAGAAGTTGCAACCACAGGAATGGAGGCACATGAATAAAGCTCAGTTTCTGAATTTTGAAAAGCAGAATAAGTCAGTTTAAAGTTTATGGTTTGAAAATATATAAAAACAGAAGGGACAAAAATCTTGCTTCTTCTTTGAAAAAAAAGTAAATTCTTGAAATCCATGAATAAATTTGATAAAATACTTACTGTTGTCGAAAGATAGGCAATGGGGTATAGCCAAGCGGTAAGGCAAGGGACTTTGACTCCCTCATGCGTTGGTTCGAATCCAGCTACCCCAGTT
>NZ_DKXK01000084.1:5601-30951 GCF_002492185.1 Lactococcus sp. UBA7128 | reverse complement strand
TCGATTGGAGATAACCATCCTAATTTTTTCTTCACTCTTTTTGTATTGTAATAGTGTATCCATTGTTTGATGGTTTGCTTAAGTTCATCATAAGAATTAAAAGTGTGTCCATAATAGATTTCTTGTTTAAGAAGCCCAAAGAAATTCTCCATAACTGAATTATCATGACAATTTCCTTTGCGACTCATAGATTGAAAAATACGATGCTCTTTCAGCTTATCTGTATATTGGTGCATCTGATAGGCCCACCCTTGATCAGAATGAAAGGTACGACGAAAGAGACAATCAGAGGTGATGTCTATGGCTTGATTTAAAGCAGTCATAATAGATTGAGCACTCGATTGTTTGGAAAGACTGTAGGAAATAACTTCACGATTAAACAAGTCAATAAAAGGGTCAAGGTAAGCTTTTTTGACATTCCCCTTCTCATAATATTTAAATTCAGTGGTATCCGTTGTGATTTTTTGATGGACAAGAACAGTTTTAAATCGCCTTCTTATCAAGTGTTTCGCTACTCTTCCTACATAACCGCGATAAGAATTATATTTTCTTGATTTATGGTGAAAATTGGTCACAAGGAGACTGAGCTTCCTCATGACTCTTAACACACGCTTTTCATTGATTATCATCCCCTCCCGTCTCAAAAGGGCAGTAAGAGGGCGGTAAGAGGGCGGTAACCCGCATTAGGATGTTCTTGACGGAGATGCTTAAGTTTATTCTCTAAATCAAGGTCCTTGTTCTCTCTCGCCTTCAAAGTATAAAAATAGCTTGATTTTGCTAAACCAACGGTCTCTAGTAATTCTTTAAGTGTGTAGTGTTCACGGAGACTTCGAATTATTTCAACTTTTTCTTGATTTGTTTTGTTTCTCGTAGTCTCCGAAGTTCTTTTAAACAGTCGATCTCAACTTGTGCTCTTCTGAGTTGTATTTCTAGTTCTCGAATACGCTGACTTTCGATTTTACTGGATTTGGCTTTTGGCATAGTTTCTATAGTTGACGCTTTCCATTGTTTCTAAAAGCATTCGTACCATATTTGTTGTATTTAAGTACCCAAGCGGTAAGAAGAGTTGGGGCATCAATATCAAGCTGGTTCGCAGCCTCACAGTAAGAAATGTCTTTTGATAAATAATATTCTACCGCATTAAGCTTAAACTCACGAGAATACGTCCGCTTTTTACGCTTTCTTTTCAGTCCTTCGAAACCGTAGTACTCGTAAACATTGAGCCATTGAAGGATAATTGATTTAGTAGGTAAGCCATACTTTTGTGCTAACTTTTTATATCCTCCAAGACCCTCTAAGTAATCTTGAATCACTTGTCGTTTTAATTCATAAGAATATTTGACCATAAGAAAACTCCTCATAATTTGGATGTTTGGTCCAGACTATGGGGAGCACGACATTTTTTCGTCTAACTTTTGGGGTGCAGATCACAAGTTGAGAGCTTTTATTTAAGCCTTAAGGACGAATACGTCCAAGCATACGTGGGAATGGAATGGCCTCACGTATGTGTTGGTTACCTGTGATAAAGGTTACCACACGTTCCAAGCCAAGTCCAAATCCAGAATGTGGCACAGAACCGAATTTACGTAAGTCAAGGTACCAGCTGTATTCTTCTTCTGAAAGACCGAACTCTTTGACTTTTTCCACCAAGTAATCGTAATCTGTCGCACGTTCTGAACCACCGATGATTTCTCCATAACCTTCTGGCGCGATAAGGTCAGCACAAATCACAACATCTTCACGTGTTGGATGTGGTTTCATGTAGAAAGCTTTAATCGCTTTAGGGTAGTTGATGATAAATGTTGGCACGCCATAGTAGTTAGAGACAAATGTTTCATGTGGTGAACCAAAGTCATCGCCCCACTCGATATGATCGTAATCGTTATTTGCTTCTTCTTTTTGAAGAAGTTCAATTGCATCATCATAAGTGACACGTTTGAATGGTTCATTGACATATTTTTCCAACAAATCAATGTCACGTTCCAAAGTTTCTAAAGCATAACGTTGGTTTTCCAAGACTGATTTAATCAAGTGTTTGACGTATGCTTCTTGAATATCCAAAGATTCTTCATGTGTCGTGAAGGCCATTTCCGGCTCAATCATCCAGAATTCTGTCAAATGACGACGTGTTTTTGATTTTTCAGCACGGAAGGTTGGACCAAAGGTAAAGACTTTACCAAAGGCCATCGCTCCTGCCTCAGCATAGAGCTGACCTGTTTGTGACAAGAAAGCAGGATGCCCAAAATAGTCTGTCTCGAAAAGTTCTGTTGTGCCTTCTGGTGCAGAACCTGTCAAGATTGGACTATCAATTTTAACAAAACCATTGGCATTGTAAAACTCATATGTTGCACGGATAATTTCGTTACGTACAAGCAGAATAGCATGCTGTTTACGGCTACGCAACCACAAGTGACGGTTATCCATCAAGAAGTCTGTTCCGTGCTCTTTTGGTGTGATAGGATAATCCACAGATCCACCAACGACTTCAAGGTCTGTGACATCAAGCTCGTAACCAAATTTTGAACGTGAATCTTCTTTTACAATCCCTGTTACGATTACTGATGTTTCTTGAGCCAAATGTTTGATTTCAGTGAATTTTTCTAGTCCTGCTTCTTCACCAAATTTTTCAATCATGTTTGGTTTGAAAACGACAGCTTGGAAATAAGCTGTACCATCACGGAGTTGGAGAAATTGCAATTTTCCTTTTCCTGATTTGTCTGCAACCCAAGCGCCAATTTTGATTTCTTCTCCAACGTGGTCTTTCACATCGATGATTGATACTAAGTCTTTCATAAATCTTCCTTCTCTTTTTATTAATATAAATCTTTGTCTGCAAATTTCTCTAACCAGATTTCCTTCAAAGTTTTCAAATCTTCTTTAAAAGCTTGAGGTGTCTGCAATTCATCTTTCTTGAGCTCCTCAAGCACTAGAAGTTCAAAGTCATCCGATTTCCAATCTTTGTCAATAGATAGCGGAACGCCAATACCTGTTTTTGGGGAAAACTCAAAGCGATTTTTCAAACCAGGTAAATCTGGCGCTGTATCCAGATAAAACTTTTTTTGAAATATTTTTATAAGCTACAACAGCCCCAAACTTTTCTTGAAGCTTGTAAGCTGATTTCGCTTCTTTTTTATCTATCATTTGTCTGTTCCATCCAGTCTTTAAGCCGTTGTACAGCTTCTGTTAAACTTTCAAGGTCAGTAGCATAACTCAATCTTACATGTACAGGTGAACCAAATCCTTCACCCGTCACAAGAGCCACACCAGTTTCTTCAAGAATCGCTGTCGCAAAATCCGTAACATTGTCATACCCTTTAAGTGTCATGGCTTTCTCAACTTTAGGGAAGAGATAGAATGCACCATTAGGTTTGATGGCCTCAAAACCAGGAATTTGATTAATCATAGGATGAATTACATTTAAACGCGATTCAAATGCTGTACGCATTTTTTCGACTGCCGTTTCATCAGAATTAAAAGCTTCAATGGCTGCATATTGGGCAACTGTACTTGGGTTTGAAGTTGTTTGACCTGTAATCTTTGTCATTGCTGCAATAATTTCACTGTCCCCAACTGCAAGTCCAATACGCCACCCGGTCATTGCAAAGGTCTTCGAGACACCATTAATGACAATTGTGCGTTGACGAATCGCTTCTGATAAGGATGAAATAGCTGTAAATTCGCTTTGATTATAAACTAATCGGTGATAAATATCGTCTGCTAAGATTAAAAGATCGTTAGCTACAGCCCAATTTCCCAGAGCCAGTAATTCTTCTTTTGAATAAATCATTCCTGTTGGATTGGATGGACTATTTAATAAAAGCACCTTCGTCTTTTCGGTTTTTACTGTCTCGAGTTGCTCAACTGTGATTTTAAAGTCATTTTCTTGCAAAGTCGAGACGACAACAGGTTGGCCTCCTGATATTTTGACTTGATCCACATAACTCACCCAATACGGAGCTGGGATGATGACTTCATCTCCTTTATCTAAAACACTTTGGAAGAAGGCATAAAGCGCAAATTTAGCACCCGTGGTAACTAAAATCTCCTTATCTTCAATGGCATAACCATAATATTTATCCCAATAATTACGCACAGCGCTTTTCAACTCAGGTAAGCCAGAAGCTTGCGTATAGAAACTTGCCTTGCCTGAATGAATAGAATCAATAGCTGCTTCCCCGATTAATTCAGGCGTGGAAAAATCTGGCTGTCCTAAAGTTAAATCAATAATGTTTTTCCCTTGACTTGCAAGTTCTTTGGCCCGCTTTGCGGCAGCTAGAGTCACAGACTCTTCGATGTTTGAAACAAAATCAGATAGTTTTTTCATAGATTACAACAGCTCCTTACCCGTCTTGAAATCATAAAGTTTAAAACCTTCATGACTATTGACCTGCCATACTGGCTGATCCTTATAAAGGGCCAAGACAATGGAAGTTGTATTATCAGCTTTAAGTGTATCTGCCTTCACTCCCTCTGACAGGTCTACCACTGTTAAGTTCCCGCCATTTTTAGGAATCAAAACACCAATTTCTTGCCCTTGCTCAGTTTTTCCAAGCAATGAATAGTTTGTACTGTCTGTCGTTGCTAAGTCAAAGGCTGTCGGCGTTTTTAGCTCCGTCTTCTCTTTTGCAATCGAAATCGCAGCACGTCTTGCTGTACTATAAGGACTTGTAGCTCTCCAGATAAAGAGGCTTAACGCAATAAAACCCGCCAAAATTACGGTTAAAATACCAATAATGATCTGGGAATGCAGAGACATTCGTTTTCTTCTCATAGCTTGCCTTCCTCCCCTCTAGATAATCTATTTTATTATAGCAAAAAAGCAAAGAAATTGCTTTGCCACAAAAGACCAGACACGAAAAGCTTATGAGAACGAAACACATTCTCTTGCATCATTTCGCCTTAAAACTTGTGAAAACTAGCTTAAACATCTTTAAAATAAGAAATTTTCATTAAAAATTTCGTTCATAGCTTTGGAGTGAAAATTAAAACATTACAGGAGAAAATCTAGAAGTTCACCGACTAACTCACTGTTTTTTACTTTCTTTATTGGTGCCGTTTGTGCTAAATTTTTACGCATCCTTTTAGCATAAGATTTTCCTGCTAACCGATTATCGATAATGACAACTCTGGAATATTGATCCTGTCGGCGATTAACACGTCCCAAAGCTTGCTGAAGTTTTAAAGTAGCCATCGGAACATTGAAGTCATAAAAAGGATTAGCAAATCTTTTTGCATACTTTTTCGTGAGAATATCATCAGGAGTAGCAAATGGAAGCCGAGGAATCATTAAGACCAGCTTATCTTGTTCTTCAAAGTCAACGCCCTCCCAAAAAGAAGAAAGTCCCAGAAGAATTTGTCCTTCGCCCTTGTCAAACTTTTTCTTGATTTGAGCTGCGCTGCCATTGATATCCTGGGCCAAAACTTCCCATCCTTCAGCTGATAATTGCTCTGCAACAAAGGTTAGCGATATTTTTGAGGTGAAAAGAACGACGACTTGCGTCCCAAGTTCAGCGACTTCAGAAATCTTATCTGCAACATAGTGAGCATAAGCTATTACCCCTGTATTTTTTATAAATGGACCGTCTGTCAGTAGGATAATCTCTTGATTCTCTGCTGGACGACTGTCAAACTTGAAGAAACGATAGTTTTTAAAGCCTAAAAGTTCTGGGAACATGGGCTTATCTTCAGTCAAGGCCAAGGTCGCTCCCAGCAAATATAACTTTGTCCTTTCCGGAACTAACTTTTCAAAGTTGTAAAAATCACTATTTGAAGCGTGTACAATATCGCCGTCCCGCCAGATAAAGTGTCGTTCAGGGGCGTCAAAAATATCAGCAAATTCGTTTAAACCAAGTTCTTGAGCATCTAAGGCGATTTTCTCTGCATCTAACTTTTTATTCGCAAGCTGAAAGGTTAAACTCTCCATAAGGCGCCTGCTCAGATGTGAGGCTTCAACATCTACCTTTTCTAGCTGTTCAGAAATTTTAAGCGTTTTCTGATTCGCTTTTTCAAGTATCGTAAAGAGCTGTTGAGCCTCATCAACAACCAAAACACGCTCTTTCAAGAATGTTTCTGGATAGTCGGCGAGTCTCTCAATAAGATAAGCATGATTGACAACCTTAACTTGAGAAAACTCCGCTCTCTGTTGCGCTTTGAGCCAAAAATCTTGCTCATAGTGTAAGTGCTTACTATTCACATAACCATCGTGAGCAACTTGCAAGAAGTAGTCTTCATTGGTCATGACTTTTGATAATTCATCCAGTTCTCCCGTCAGAGTCTCTGTTAGCCAAACCAAGATTTTCATCTTGAAGATTTCAAAATTCTTTCCTTCTGTAGTTGACAAGAGAAGATGAGAAAATTTTTCCAATGAAATATAGTTTTGGGTTCCCAAAAGTTTGGCAAAATTTATACCAAACTTCTCTTTTAGAAGTGGAGCAACACCATGAATCATCTGATTTTGCAATACCTTTGTCGGGGTGGAAACCACAATTTCCCTCCCTTCTGCAAGCAAAGGAAGCAAATAAGCATATGTCTTGCCTATACCAGTTGGCGCTTCTATGAAAGAGGGTTCACTTTGCGAGAGTTCTTCTTTTACTTTCTCGGCTATTTGTTCTTGCCTTTTTCTAGCTTTAAGGCCTAGATAACTGATATTTTTCGCAAAAGAGGAGGCAAATGGCTTCTTCTCCTGCGTGATATTTTGTACCTGTGTTGCAATATTATGAACGAGGCGAAGATTCTCCACTTGTAAAGGCGTGTACTCAAGTTGTTCTTTTAAAAATTCCTTTGTCTCGTAAAGGAGACTGTCTGAATGGCGAATGATCTCCTCAAGAACAGGACGTGGCAGCTGTCGTATCTTATCTTGCATTTTAAGTAGCAGTTCTGCTGTTGCTAGAGCATCTGATAAGGCTGCGTGTGGCTGATCATGCTGCAAATCAAGTTTCTCACTTAAGGCTTCCATACCATATTTTTCGAAAGTAGGGAACAATACACGCGCTAGTTCAACCGTATCCACACGAGGCATTTCTAAATCAAGTCCCAGTGGGAAAAGACTCTTCATTAAGAGGGAATAGTCAAAACGTGCATTATGCGCAACAAAAATACAGCCCTCCAACTTCTTACGCACTTCTTCTGCAACATCTGAAAAGTCAGGGGCTTTTGCCAGCCGCTGATCCGAAAGACCTGTAAGATCAACAATTCTTGGCAAAAGTGACTCATGTGGATTGACATCGGTCGTATAAGTATCTACCAGCTCCCCGTCCTCGACCAACGCAATACCGATTTGGATAATTTTATTCTGCGAGCTGTGCGCATCGGTGGCTTCTAAATCTACCACAGCATATCGAGTCATTTTTTCACCTTTCATTTCCTGTTTTTAAACAGCTAAAATACATCTTAATAATTATAGCAAAAAAGTGAAAAAGCTGCTTTTTAGTAAGAATATACCAAAATATACGGAGACTCTCCGAACTTTTAAACTGGAAAGACATTCAAAAAACTTATAGAGTATCTGGTCAACCGTTTATATCTGTCAGAGAGAAAAGTTTTCCAGCTGCAAAGTTTTGGCACATGTTCATAAAACTGTACTTTAGACGTTTAAACTTTACAACATTTGAAAATCCTAATCTTATGTCAAAGGATCAAAAATAGTTTTTCTTTTACAAATAACACAAATTAGAGTAAAATTAGAGTATAGTAACAAAAACGAAAAGGAGTTTCACTATGCTTGATAATTACAAAAAAATCCTTGTTGGCCTTGACGGTTCTGTAGAATCAACAAAAGCCTTTGACAAGGCTGTTGCTACCGCTCTTCGCAATGATGCTGAATTAGTGATTGCCAATGTCATCGATTTGCGTGCCTTCCAATCCATTTCTGCCTATGATTCTGTTGTTGCTGACGATACACACAAAGGGGCTGAAAACCTCATTAACGATTTTGCAACTGAAGCAAAAAATGCTGGTGTAAAAACTGTATCAACGCGTGTAGAATTTGGCTCACCAAAAGTGATGCTGGGACAGACTCTTCCAAAAGAAGAAAATATTGACCTCATTGTTCTGGGAGCTACTGGTTTAAGCTATATCGAACGCATCTTTATTGGTTCTGTTGCAGATTACATCATTAAAAATGCCCCATGTGACACGCTCGTTGTACGTAAATAAGTCCCACGGTTTAGCCTTTCTGCTGGAAAAATTACCCAAATGAAAAAGCAATGCAAAAATTGGCATTGTTTTTTATTTTTCAATCTTACTTTTTAATTTATCAATAATTAATTTGTTAATCCCTTTAGGGTTTTGAGCTTTGAGCATAGCGTAGGCATAGCTAAAGCCAAAAGGTTTAGGAGCATATGCAATATAACGTGTCTGCCAATCACTTGGATTCCATTTTTTCTTGGCTTGATAAAGGCCTTTGAAGCCATAAACACCGTTCATATTCTCATATATAAACTGGAAAAGTTGGGTAGTCACTTTACTGCTGTCTTCTTTGTCTTCAATATTAGCAAGAGGACACAGTCCAAGATTTCCCCAAGTCACACCTTCCTCCCGCATCGTTTCAAAAGCTTGGAGTAGGCACAGTTCCATTGAACCGTTCGGAACATGTGTACGTCGGCGCGTAACATCTGCCATATACCCTGTTTCTTCGCCCTCAGCATAGGGAACAAAAATCACAAAAGCCAGCATTTTTCCAGAAGCATCTCTGCTATAAAAATACCGCCGCCCTAAAGGACTTTCCAAAGCCAAGCCACCAAGCATAAAGCCTAATTCAGGTCCTTTTGAGCCAAACCATTCCTCCGAAACTTGTCGAAGTTCCTCCTCTATCTTTACATCGCGTTTTTCATTGGGCTTGTATTCACTCACTGTGATTCCTAGACGACGCGCATGATTGATATTGGCCCTGACTTTCGCTGTTTTCTTTCCTTTAAGCTCAAAGTCTTCTAAACGTAAGCAGGCATCCTCACCTATCTTAATCATGGAAAAACCATACGACTCATAAGCAGAACGCATCGTTTCCGTAATATCCATAAAAAGAATTTTCCAGCCGTTACGACGTGAAAAATGAACCAGTTCTCCCATAAAACGCACGGCATCTTTCGGAGCACAGACAATGTCACCACAGCCTACCAGAACATTATTTACCACTGTGTAAGCCAACATTCCTTCAACTGTTACACTAAAGAAATATGATTTTTGACCATCGATGGTCATGTAAGCCATAGGATTCTGCCCATATCTCTCAACCAGTGCAATTGCTTTTTCTTTTTCACGCCCACTTAAAATAGGGTAGTAAACCAGTGGCTTCAAGAGATAATACAGTGCCAAAACAACGCAAATCCAAGTAACAATAATCAAGCCAACGAGGTAGAAGCCATGCACATGGGAGTTAAAGTGTGCCTGCTTTACATCCATGGTTAAGAGAAAATGCAAGGATTGCTTAAAAATCAAGTAAACATCTGTATTCCCCAAATAATCTCGTCTTAAGAAGCTTAAACTTAACAGGGTATTGAATAAGGCCAGTACAAGTGGAATAAATCCTAAAAATACCGCTTTTCTAGCATAATTATGATCAATTGTTCGACTAAAATCCCGATGAGTCAGCCCGAGAATAAGCAAGATTGTTAGCGAAATAATAGAGCCGATACTAAAAAAGTTTTGGGTGGATATAAAATTCAACCGTAAAATAATAAGTTGGACAATGATGGTAATCATCCAAGCAGATCTTACACGTCTATAAAGGTTAAAAGAAACAAGAAGTCCCAACAAGCCTAAGGCAAAGCCCAAAATATAATGAGGCATAAAACGATAAGAAGGGAAATATTCTCTCAAGGCAGGAAACCTGTGAAGATAAAAGGCTGAAATAGCACCAATATCAATCATCAGAGACAAGAAGATAGCTAAATTCTGTGCAAAAATACGTAGTCTATACATAAATAATTCTTTCCTTATTAAAACTTTAGTGTAAAAAACAGAATATGATAAAGATAATTACTCACTCAAGAATGTAAACAAGTTTTTATTTTTTAAAATAAGCTAACGTCACCAAAGGCCCCGAATTTCATCCCCCTTCTTATGATTAGCTGCTTAAAGAAACTTTCTTTCACTCCATTTTATTGGCTGTATTATAGCTATCTTTACTTATTTGCTTGACCAAAAAACAGTCTTCAGACTGGGATGGACCATACACTTCCCTCAATTCTTACCTGAAAGCTTTCACTCAACTTCTATCTTAAGTTACGTTTTCAACTGCACTTTCAGATGTAAATCATTAAAAAATAGCTTTAACAAGTGCTTAATTTCCATTAACTCCAAACACTTTGAAAGCAGCTATCATAACATATCCTTTTTGCGTAAAG
This sequence comes from Lactococcus sp. UBA7128, assembly GCF_002492185.1. Lineage (NCBI taxonomy): Bacteria > Bacillati > Bacillota > Bacilli > Lactobacillales > Streptococcaceae > Lactococcus > Lactococcus sp. UBA7128. The sequence goes on along the minus strand of NZ_DKXK01000084.1, from coordinate 20,608 downwards.
CCCAAACAACGATTCCACAAAATATGAGAGTTAGACCTAGAATAGCCCACATAATCCAACCAAGCTCCTGTCCAGGTATAGGGACGTTCATGCCATAGAAACCAACAACAACACCAGGAATACCCAAAACAAAAGTTGCTGAAGTCATGATTTTCATGACGATATTAAGATTGTTGGACACGATATTTGAGAATAAGTCACGCAAATTTTCAAGCAGTTTAAGCTGGATACGGGTTTCTGTATAAGCCTGATCCGTTTCGACGTAAATATCGTAAATCTTATCTGCAAAACCATCTTCATCTTCTTCACGCAGGTAGTCAATGAATTTTTTTAACACTTCCAAGTTATTATTTAAGGCATCTTCAAAATAGATTAGACTGGCTTGAATACCAATCATGTCTACAATTTGATCATTTTTGGTTGAATTTTTAATTCCTACCTCAAGACGACGACGACGGAGACGAAACTCTCGTAAATAAACATGGAAATCATGGGTCATCTGGTACATCACCTGATAAATAATTTCGTGCTTATAGCGACTTGTACTGTATTCTCGACCAAAAATTTGCTCTCCTTTTATATCATGATTTAAGGCAAGGATAACAGCCTCATTTTTCGTCCAAATCAATGAATAAGGAAAAGTACCTACCTCGCCATAACTTGATGAAGCTGGATATTGGAGAAGAATTAGATTATTATCAATATCATCCGTTTCAAAGCGGGCATTTTCATAATCATCAAGAATGCCGCTAAGGTAGTCAAAAGGCAGTTGAAAATACTCCGAGACACTCCCAATTTCTTCACGTGTCGGATTAAGTACATATGTAAAATTTCTCATCTCTGCCGTAGAGACTAGTCGCTGATCAGCTGACAATTCGTAATTTTTAATCATAATTATATTTTAAAGAGAAAACAAGTCCAACCCTTATAAATTCAGTGACAAAAAAGGATTATCACATCCTTTTTGACTTTTTGTTTTCCTTTACTTTCCTCCCTTTTCTTTCATTTTTGGTTAGCCTTCAATCATATGTTCAGAAAGCCAAATCATTATCCTTTAAATTCACTCATGGATTATTTTGCATACTTTTTGTCACATGGCTCTATACTTAAAGAACCATTTTTTACTTAAAATCCCTACGCACGTCCTCTCTATCAACAGAGGGCAAAAGCGCAAGAATCCAAGTATATGTTCAAGTATACTGTTCTTCTCCTAAAACTTCTGTACACGATTTTAAACACATAAGATAAACCGTAAGGACTGTGAGCTTTTTTAGAAGCAAGGAAGATAAATATGAATCCTCATTTCTACATTTAGAAGCAAGGTTACAACACTTCTTATTATAACATTTCTCTCTGCTTTTCTCCTCTACTTACCCATATCATGATAAAATCAGCAAAAACATCAGGACTCCTCAACTTTCTATCTTACAATCTTTTCGTCTTATTTTTTTGAAAGCATTTTCCAATAGAATAAGCCTCATTTATGCTACAATTAGCCTAAGGTCAAGAAATGCTTGACGTGAAAAAACACTATAAGGAGAATTAGTATGGCAACAATGGTCTTCGTAAACTTTCCCGTGACAGATATTAAAGTATCAACGTCTTTTTATGAAAAACTTGGTTTTAAAAAGAATCCTGATTTTTCTGATGAGCTCGTAAGCTGCATGGTCTGGGATGAAAATTTCTACATCATGCTCCTTTCACACGAACGTTATCAGACTTTTATCGGAGAAAAGACAATCGCTGATACTAAAAATGTGAGTGGTGCACTGGCTGCCTTTACCCTCCCTAGCGCGGAGGCTGTCAAAGAATTTGGAGAACGTGCCAGCCAAAATGGTGGACAATCTATTCATCTGGATAATGGTATTCCTGAAGATGTCATGTACGGTCTTGAAGTACAAGATCCTGATGGAAACTGTCTCGAACCTGTTTGGATGGCCATGTAAGACTAACGTATCTTCCAGCTAGAAAGAGAGCCTGACACAAAACTGCAGGCGAATCGGGCAAACAAAAAACGCTTAATCAGAGTATTATGATGAATCTGCTTAAGCGTTTTTTCTTCTAGAAATTTTGCCTCAGTTTTTTATTATCATCTATTTTAAACTGTTTAAGTAGGCATCTGTTGCTTTGAAAAAGACAACTTTTCCATCCGAACGAACTGCTCCTAACTCTTTTGCTTGGGCATCTGTAGCCCAGAAATAAAGATAAGTTTCTTTGCCATAAGCATCGATTGGATTCGGTAGCTCTGTTGAGGATTCACTGATTAACGATTTTTCATTTAAGTTTTTATTTGCTTTGCTTGTCAAAGTATAGCCATGGGCTGCTATATAAGCTTCAGCTTCTGCTGCTTTAGCAAGAACTAGATTTTTATAAGTTGTTTGGGGAGGAATAAGTCTATAGAGTTCTGAAATAGATTTTTCACTGCTGCTTGTAGAGGGAGCAGGAGATTCTGAACTCACTGAAGGTTTAGAAGAGCTGCTTTCTTTTGCAACTGATGCCGCAGTGTCCTCCTTTGCTGTAGGAGTGGCAGGAGGTTGAGTAATATTTGATATGCCCAAAGCCACTATAGCACCAAGTAAAAACGAAAACATGCCTACAACAATGTATTTTTTCATCTGAAAATTTTCTCCTTTTTTATCTTCCTCTCTATTATACACGGATTTTCCTCTCGCCTCTTCCCATTTGTTCTAAAAAATAAAACTTTAGAAGTTCAGGGCTTGTTTAGCTTGAATTTTTGTTATAATAATTTAAGTGAAATTTTCATAATCAGATGTTCGTTTCAAGAAATAAACATTGTGCATGAGCAAGAGGAGACGAGATGTGAATTACAACCCTATAAAAATCGGACAAAGAACCTTAAAAACGGCAATTTGTGCCGTATTAGCTATAATTATTGCCGAATTTTTCCATTTAGAATATGCCATAAGCGCAGGAATAATTGCAGTCCTATCCATCACGAACACACAAAAAAGCACTTTTCGTTTGGGATTCATGCGGGTATTGGGACTAATAATCGCAACGCTGTTAGCCTTTATCGTTTTGAATTTATTTCAATTCACCCCTTTATCTTTTGGAATTTTTCTGTTGCTATTTATCCCCATCTCTGTAGCAATAAAGACGAGTGAAGGTATTGTCGTAAACTCCGTCCTGTTTACTCATTATCTCCTTGCTAAAGAAATTAATTTTTCCCTAGTGGGCAATGAATTTTCGTTAATGTTTATTGGGGTAGGCTTAGCACTCTTAGCCAATATATACATGCCCAATAATGAAAAACTGCTCCAAAATAATATTCATATTTTAGAAAAAGAATTTAAAAATATCTCCGCCCATCTGGTCATCTGCCTAAACCAGAAACAAAACCTCAAAGCATTAGTAAAACAGTGCGACACACTACTTGAACTCATTGAAACAAGCAGTAAAATAGCTCGTGAAAAATCTGAGAACAATCTGTTGAGGAATAACACTTTTTATCAAAGATATTTTGATATGAGACATATACAAATTACTCTTTTAAAGGATATCATTGTAAAATTGCAAGACATCGATGTTGATAAGAAGCACTCAGCAGAGGTATCAAATATCTTTGAAACCTTATCGCTCACTTATGCTACCGATAATGATGGCAGTGATTTGTTAAGAAAGATTGACAGGGCTTATTTAAATTACCGTAAAATGGAGCTTCCTCAAACACGAGAAGAATTTGAAAATAGGGCAGGACTTTTTCAAGTTCTGCAATTACTTGAATTATTAATCCAGGAAAAAAATACTTTTGCTCTCAGTCAAGTTGGTGATACCTACTAAAAGAAAGTATATAAAAATGTGGCAAAACTTGTTGTCACATTTTTTATATTCCTTAATAATTGAGCTGCAACAAGTTAGAATCTACATGAACTTCTGTTGCAAGATTTCTCATCAAATCGGTAGGACGAACACTCATGATAACTCCTTATGTAGCAAAAAATATTTTATTTTTCAGACTTAACCGCAAAATGACTCGCAGCTACACCACCGCCATGTTTTTGGTAACTTACTTCTGAAAAACCTGCTTTACTGAATAAGGCACTCAAGGCTTGAGCATCCGGGAAGTTTTCTGCAGATTTCTGAAGCCATTGATATTCTCTCAATGATTTTGCGAATATTTTTCCCAGCAAGGGCATAATTTTTTTAAAGTAGAATTCAAAAAGCTGTTTATAAACAGGCAATGTCGGATGTGAGGTTTCAATACATACGACTTTTCCACCGGGTTTTAATACTCGGAAAATTTCTCGTAAAACCACAAGGTAATCTGATGTATTCCTCAATCCATAGCCAATAGTAACGACATCAAAAGTTTCAGGTTCAAAAGGGAGGGCCATTGCATTCCCTTGGACAAATGCAATATTTTTATACGCCTTACTTTCAAGCTTAGCTTGTGCTATCTCTAGCATATTTTCAGAAAAGTCAAGACCAGTCACATTTCCAGTAGATTTTGTAGCTTCGGCTAAATCAAAAGTCCAGTCTCCCGTCCCACAGCATAAATCTAAAATCTCTAAATTCGTCAAATCTCCCATTTTTTCCATCGTTTTAAGGCGCCATAAGTCATGTTGCTTAAAACTAATAATCGCATTCATTTTATCGTAATCTGATGAGATGTTATTAAATATTTCGTGTACACGCGCTTCATTTACCCTTTTCATGTTTTCATTATAGCATATGCTGGATATTAGTCAGCTGCTTCTTGCCTCTTAATTTGCAATATCAAAAAACACTCATACTATGTCTAAAAATCAAACATAACATGAGTGTTTCTAAAAGCAATCCTTGCTCAACTAAACCTTATTTTTTAAGATTGTAGAATGCGTGAAGTCCTTTGTAAACAGCAACTTCACCCAATTGGTCTTCGATACGAAGCAATTGGTTGTATTTAGCCATACGGTCTGTACGTGAAAGTGAACCTGTCTTAATTTGACCAGCATTTGTCGCAACAGCGATGTCTGAGATTGTAGAATCTTCAGTTTCACCTGAACGGTGAGAAACGATAGCTGTATAACCAGCTTCTTTAGCCATTTCGATTGCTTCAAATGTTTCAGTCAAAGTACCGATTTGGTTAACTTTGATCAAGATAGCGTTCGCAGCTCCTTCTTTGATACCACGTGCCAAGTAAGAAGTATTTGTTACGAAGAAATCGTCACCAACGAGTTGAACTTTGTTACCCAAACGTTCTGTAAGTGCTTTCCAGCCTTCCCAGTCGTTTTCATCCATACCATCTTCGATAGTGATGATTGGGTATTTGTTTACCAACTCTTCAAGATAATCAATTTGTTCAGCAGAAGTACGTTTAGCACCACCTTCGCCTTCGAACTTAGCGTAGTTGTAAACGCCATCTTCGTAGAATTCTGAAGAAGCACAGTCGAAACCAATCATAACACCGTTTTCACCAGCTTCATAACCAGCTGCTTCGATAGCTTTAAGGATAGTTTCTACACCGTCTTCAGTACCTTCGAAACGTGGGGCAAATCCACCTTCGTCACCGACTGATGTTTCAAGACCACGAGCCTTAAGGATTTTCTTCAAAGCATGGAAGATTTCAGCACCCCAACGAAGCGCTTCTTTGAATGTAGGTGCACCAACTGGTACAATCATGAATTCTTGGAAAGCGATTGGAGCGTCTGAGTGAGAACCACCATTGATGATGTTCATCATTGGAGTTGGCAATACTTTAGCGTTAAATCCGCCGAGGTAGTTGTAAAGTGGCACACCAAGTTCATCAGCAGCTGCACGAGCAACAGCGATAGAAACACCGAGAATAGCGTTAGCGCCCAATTTACCTTTATTTTCTGTACCGTCAAGAGCAATCATTGCACGGTCGATAGCTTGTTGCTCAGTAACTTCATAACCGATGATAGCTTCAGCGATTACGTTGTTTACATTGTCAACAGCTTTTTGAGTACCAAGACCGAGGTAACGAGATTTGTCACCGTCACGGAGTTCAACAGCTTCGTGTTCACCAGTTGAAGCACCTGAAGGTACCATACCGCGTCCGAATGCACCGTCTTCAGTGTAAACTTCAACTTCGATTGTTGGGTTACCGCGTGAGTCAAGGACTTCGCGAGCATAAACATCAGTAATAATTGACATTTTTATCTCCTTATTGTTTTAAGTGCTGTTTGCACTTTTTAATACACTCTGATTTTACTATTTTTCTGCCTTTATTTCAAGTGAAAAACAAAGTAAAAACCGTTTTACACAAGGTATGCGGTTACATTTCTCTCTTTAAAATTTATTGATATTTTCCTGTGAAACAAAGCAACACGTCCCCTTCTTCTCCCTTTGATTTTAAAAATTCCTCTCGGCACACGAAGCACAAACATGTTTCATCTTTATCACAGTAATGCTTAAACATTTAAGCCTCATGATGGCTCTCTCTTCATCAATTGCCCAGATTTAATGTTCTAAAGAAAAAAGCCTCCAGTTGGAAGCTTTTGAAAATTATTTAGCCAATGCTTTTTTAGCTTCTTCAGCAAGAGCTGTGAAAGCTGCTGCATCAGCAATAGCGATGTCAGCAAGCATTTTACGGTTGATTTCGATTTCAGCCAATTTCAAACCGTGCATCATTTTGCTGTATGAAAGACCATTCATACGAGCTGCTGCATTGATACGTGCAATCCACAATTTACGGAAGTCGCGTTTCTTTTGACGACGATCGCGGAATGCGTAGTAGTATGAGTTCATTACTTGTTCTTTAGCTGTCTTGAAAAGACGGTGCTTAGAACCATAGTAACCTTTAGCGAGTTTCAAAATACGTTTACGGCGTTTGCGAGTTGCAACGCTATTTTTAACACGTGCCATGTGTGTTCTCCTTATTTCTTAGAAAATTTTTATCCTGTCATCGACAGTTCATTTAAATGGTTATTGATTTCGAGTGAAATCCTATAAGTCTTATGTAGTGCTTATGAGTTAATCAGTCGTGAAAAGTTATTCGGGATAGCAATTGCTCCATGCATAACAGTCCACTGGACTGTTATTAACGCATGTTCTTCCTCGTACGGCTTCCGCCTACTCGTCAATTGCTCCATACATAACAGTCCACTGGACTGTTATTAACGCATGTTCGCAACCATACGACGGATGCGTTTGAAGTCACCTGCTGAAACCATACGGCCTTTACGGAGTTGACGACGTTGTTTTACAGTTTTACCGTGCATACGGTGTGAAGTGTAAGCGCGGAAGCGTTTGAGACCGCCATTACCAGTACGTTTGAAACGTTTAGCTGATGCGCGGTGTGTTTTTTGTTTTGGCATTTTAATTCTCCTTGGTTAATAATTAAGAACCTTAGTTCTTTTTGATTGGCGCCAATTGTAAGAACATTTGACGACCATCCATTTTGGCTTTTTGCTCTACCACAGCAATATCTTTTACTGCGTCAGCAAAATCATCCATAACTTGACGACCCACATCTTGGTGAGTAATCATGCGACCTTTAAAGCGAATCGAAACTTTAACTTTGTCTCCTTTTTCAAGGAACTTAGTGGCTTGACGAAGTTTTGTATTGAAGTCATTTTTATCAATGACTGGGCTCAAACGCACTTCTTTCAAAGTAACAGTGGCCTGTTTCTTCTTAGCTTCTTTTTGCTTTTTCTTTTGCTCAAACATGAACTTAGTATAATCCATGATTTTTGCAACGGGTGGTTCTTGATTTGAAATCAAAACCAAATCCATGTTAAGGTCTTCGGCCTGAGTGAGTGCAACAGCTGTTGGTGTTACACCAAGCTGTTCTCCTTCAGCACCGATAAGACGTACTTCGCGTGAACGAATCTGACCGTTCATCAAAGGTTTTCTGTTGTCTTGCTTTGCTATGTCTATTCTCCTTCTAAAATATTTTTTAGAAAAACAAAAGCGGAACGCACAGTGCGCCCCGCTAATGAAAACATTCGTTTCGTGAATAATTCCATTTCGTTGCCCAGGGCTATTACCACTCAGGCGAGAAGCGGGTGCTTCTGCTTTTCAACTCCTCCATTATACCACAAAAAATTTTTATGTCAACATTCAATGTCTGTCAGTATGTGTCGCAAATTTCCGGTTCTTTGTCAAATCTCACAGGATTTGGCAAAGAACCCCAAAAAATTCTGTACATTACCCTACAATATAGAATGGGGTTTCAAAAAAAGGGAAAGTATTGTAAAATTAATAAAAAGAAGAACATGGAGGGAGAACTATATGGGCAGACCGACTTTTTTTGTTAAATAATTTTATATTATTTAACAAGGAGAAAAATTTATGAGCTTAATAACATTAAAACCTTCACTATCACTTGAAAAAGAGGCTCTTAATCACATATTTAAGGAGGCAAAGCTATATTTCAATAAAGTGGAAGGCCGTGACCCCATACCTCCGCTAGTAAATATTGCAAGCATAATCCCTGAACTTTCTAATGACGATTGTTACTGTTTGAGTATTTTTTATTTAAATACGATAATTGGATATTTATGGGTGTTTGAAGACTCTACATCGAGCATATATATTCTTCATTTCTATATAGGTAAGAAATATAGGAACTGTGGATTTGGTAAACTTGCTATAAGAGAATTGGAGAATCGTTATGCTGAAAAACAACTAAAAAAAGCAGAGCTTGTTGTATCGACCAATAACTACGTCGGTTTAAAATTTTGGAAATCCATGGGTTTCGATAAGATAATAAACATCTATAACGTAAATCAAATAGGAACAAACTCTGTTGAAATTGAACTTCAAAAACAATTTACAAATGAACCTGAGGACTGAATCCATTTATTTCCGGTGAACGAAAAGAACTCTTTCTTAGGAAATAAAGTAGTTGTTACTAGTGAGCAGCTACATTTAAGTTTAGTTTTATCAATCCCAGAGGCAATTCAATCCGCTTTTGCAACTGAATATGCAGAACCTTATTTTATTTGTTTGAATAATAAAGTCATTGGCTACGCTTCTCTTGTTTTTGATTAAACGCTTCCAAATGAAGAAGATCGATATTGGCTATGGCACTTCACCATTGATAAGTCGTATCCAAATAAGGGATATGGAACAAAAGCATTGGAAATCATTGTTGAACAGTTTAGAAGCAAATCCGTTCCAGTCATTACTTTATCGACAAAATCAGATAACGACAAAGCATTACGCTTATATAAGAAATTTGGCTTTACTTTAACTGGTGAAACAAACAGTGATGAGGGCATTTTAAAGAAATATATTAATTAGAAAAAAGAAACAATCCTTGGTTGGGAGTGGTCTTTTTGTAAATAAAGGGAAAAATATTATTTAAAAAGAAAATTGACAGGTATTTCAAGAATAACGAATTATAGGTACATAAATAAATTTTCTTGATATAGAATTTTAAAAAATAGGGCTTCTCGTCCCTATCTTCAAATTTTGAGTGTTTATAGCAATGAACATGAATTCTATTCTGGTTTTATTTTAGAAGCCTTAAGAGTATGTTTATAATTAAATTGTGCAAGTCGGCTATTTTCAATTGCTTGATTCCATCTCTTTTTGCAACAACAATGTTTATATTTTTTCACTACCACACCCACATTTATCCTTGATGTTTGAGCCTCTACATAAGGTGCAGTTCCTCGGTACTTCATTGGCAATTCTTTGAGAGAAACAGAAATTCTAGGCAACTCTTTAGCTCTATAAGTATCAGCATTTACATTAGTTACACTAAGTGTATTTGCACTTAATCCTAAAACTACAGTTCCTATAGCTAAAATTGTTTTCTTTTTCATAACTTCCATTCCAATTTTAATTGTTTATATAATTCTAATCATTATATCAGACATCCATAAAAATGTTGGTATATAGTCAGATGTCCAAAACCACAAAAAAGCTTGTATTAGTAAATCTTGATTACAGACACTCAGTATTTTCTTTTTGCGAGTTTCCTTGATTTCTGGTACTGTATTTACCCAACTTACTTGTCTACTTCTTTTTACTTACTGTGTCATAGTTAGTAAAAAGTCCAACAGGGTATACTTAATTGTCCTTATGAGAAATTTTTAGTACAATAGCTTTGCTGAATAATTCAGAATAGACTTTACTTTTTAGAAAGGATGCTCAAAATGCATGCAATCGTTGTGTCTAAACCAGGCGGGCCTGAGCAACTCAAATATACGACTGTTCCAACACCAACCCTTCGTCCAGGTTGGACATTAGTTAAAGTCCACGCTTTTTCAATCAATCACTCTGAGATTTTCACTCGCCAAGGATTATCACCCAATGTTACTTTTCCACGAATTTTAGGGATTGATGTCGTCGGAACCGTTGTTGAGACAACATCAGTTAAATTTTTTCCTGAACAAAAAGTGATCTCGATAATGGGCGAAATGGGGCGAGCTTTTAACGGTAGTTATGCTGAATATGTTTTGATTCCAAATGAACAACTCTATCCACTTGAGACTAAACTCTCCTTTATCGAAGCAGCTTGTGTTTCTGAAGCATACTACACTGCTTTTGGTTCACTTAAAAACCTCAAATTGAAGGCGAATGACAATGTACTTATCCGCGCTGCTACTAGTGGGGTTGGAATTGCATTTGCACGCTTAGCTAAAGCTCGTTTTACAGATCTTTCTTTGAGTGGATCAACACGTTCGTTGACTAAAGTAGATGCTCTTTTAGCTGAAGGATTTGAAACAATCATTTTGGATCAAGAAAATAAGCTTAAGACGAATCAAAAATTTGATAAGATTCTAGAATTGATTGGCCCTGCAACTATCAAAGATAGTTTTTCCCATCTTTCTTCCGAGGGGATTGTTTGTAGTACAGGACAATTAGGTGGTAAATGGTATTTAGAAGATTTTGATCCGATTGTTGACTTAGCACCTAACAGCTACTTGACGAGTTTTTATTCTGGTAACGTTTCGGAGCAGGCTTTATCAGAACTCTTCGCCTACATCGATAAACATCAAGTTAACGTTACCCCTACAAAAGTTTTTCCCCTCACGCAAGTTGAAGCAGCTCACCGTTATCTTGAGAGCAACAAAAGCTTTGGAAAAGTCGTGATTACAGTAAGTGATTAAATAATAAGGGACAGGGAAAAAGTCAATTTTGATAGCCTTTAAAAATACACATTTTATCACTCTATCATATAATCCTTTATTTCTAAAGAAAATTACGTTTTCTTGTAAATAATTAAAAATAAAGAGAAAAAGACATATAATGCTATTTTGAAAATTGGATAAAAGGGCTATCTTGAGTTTATCTCCTTTGTTCGCTAAATTTAGGTTCTGTATACTCTATGGTGGTAGCTGAAAATCTACTGCCATTTTTGTATGAGAAAAGCAAAAAATAAGTTGTGAAACAGGAGAAAGTCATCAGTTTTTGATGTCTTTTTTAGTTACACTTTGTGAGAATTTGTTGGAGTAAAATTCGTTTTCTGAGATGATCAAATCTGACAAAGCCAAAGGCAATGCATTTAATGAGCTTACAAAAATTGTTGAGCCTTCTAGAAACCCGCTAGAGTAAGGCGAGATAAAGTAACATCTTTGCCCCACCTTTCATTGACATCTTGACCTTAAAATCAAGAAATACAGCTGCTCGAACAGTTGAGGAAAGCTTGACACCGGCCTCTACAAAGTAGGGATGAGGGGTGAAGAGGCTTTGAGGTCAAGCAATAATGTAATAGAATCTGAATGAGTCATAGGTTTTCCTTATAAAATAATTGTGTCGAAACTCTATTTTATCGAATTCCTATGACTTTTCTTGTACAAAAAAATGGCAATAGATTTTCATCTACCACCATAGATTATACAGAACCCATTTTTTAACTCTACGGAAACTCTAGACACCTAACCTACTGTCTGTAAACACCTTTACTAACATCCAGATTGAAGTACTTCTTCAAAGTAAGCGGCTGCGTTCCTGCATGTTAAGTTAATCGCAGTTGAAACCCTTTTATTAGAGCAACCTTTAGAATATCTACTATATCTGTTCTCAAAAATTTATGAGTGAGATAAGGTGTTCTTGATATTAAAATGAATAAAACTAATCATCATAATCGAACTAATAATACATGCAATGATAGTTAGTGTCCACCAAGATTTACTAAAAAACACTAAACTGATTATCCCCCCCATAATAGGTAATAAGATTAGAACTGCTAACAAATTTTTAGGAAGCATATAACCAATCTTATTATAGACATTGTGCTGCACTAAACCAATTATGAATAGCAGTACACCACCATAAAAATAAAGCATGGTATAAAAAATATTCATGTCACTATTTTCGAAAAAGGATAGCGAAATGGTGATTAGACTAAGTCCAAAGAGAATAGGATAATGGCTATAAATAGCACGAATTCCCGTTTCTTCACGATTGGTATCTAGCAAATGATCAATCTCAACAATATAAATCATAAAGAAATTAGTCACTATGATAAAAATAAGGATGGATTGTAAAGAAAAACTTCCTGAACTAAAATGCTCCGAAATTCCAATCAATGCTTCGCCAAAGGTAATTATAACTAAAAGCGATAAACGTTCTATCAAATGTGGAAAATTGACCGGTCTAAGCTCAGCAGAAACAAAACCATTACGGGGATCACTGAGTAAGCCTGGTAAGAGCCAAGTAGAGATTATGCTAAAAATTGCAATCCAAATACCAATTTCATATGGAAACAATAAGGAGATAAAAAGACCAGCTGAACGTAATCCTAAAATATAAAAAAATTGCTTAATGAAACTCTTGTCAGATATATTTGAAGTTGTAAAATACTCTAGAATATACTGGAACAAGAGTAACAATGAAATGCTCGCCATCGGAAAGAAAATCCATAGAAAATTATCTCGCCAATCACTGGACACCGCTCTTGACGCAACCAAGAGACAAATCATTTGTAAAAACATAAAAAAGATATTGCGAAGACTGTTTGAACCAAACCTATTGGTATAAACTGCTTGAACCATCCAAGAATTTATAAAAATAATCAACCCTACTGAAAAATTAAAGAATGACTCTAAACTCACAACTCCATGATGTGCGTGATGAATAATTGAAGTCAACTGACTAATAGCATATACATAGACAAGATCATAGAAAAGTTCCGTGAGTTCGACCTTTTTATGCTTAATCAATGACATAAAACCTCCTTATAAATCTAATTTAAGTGTAACACTATGGCACATAAAACAGTGCGAAAGAAGTTACACTAAGTAAATACTAAATTTCCTCTTGTGACAGCAATACTATTTTCTAAATCTGACAGTTTCTTGTCAATTAATAGGTCCTTTGTCTCCGAAATATAGGTCAGAAAATGTTCTGTTTCTAGATGAACCTCATATGCTTTAGCATCGGCGTAGACTTCGAAAAAATAATATCTTTTGAGATTCTGATTATCTTTTAGGGCATACATAGCCAATACTCCCACTTCTTCCTTCATTGACTTCCTCATGTTATCTATTACACTCGTCTCAAAGATTTTTTGCTCGCCATCTTTCACCTCTATCTGAGCAAATTTCAAAAAACATTGTCCAGAATCAAGTCTTATTCCAGAAGATAGTTTTTCTTTCAAGAATAAAGGTCCTACCTCATAAGACTTTCTTTTAGTCAAATAATTCCCTACTTCTTTAATGTAATTCTGGTATTGAATTGAATTCTGATGAATATGATAAGCTCTCTCATCAGCATAGACTTCAAATACGATAAATTCTGTTGGAGAATTTCTAAAGTTACTAGCGTACATAGCTAGGGTTCCTTCCTCCTCCTCATAAGAGGTAGTTAAATTGTAAACCCCTGCTTGATAAAAAGACTCCAACTTTTCCTGATCCACGCCTAAATAAAATAAATGAACCACTGGCTCTGTCATTCTTATATCTCCCTTTTAATTAAATTTTTAAAATTATCAGAATAAATTGCCCGCTTATCAGAAGAGGACAGTGGCAATTTCTCAATGGCTTCAATAATTACCTGAGTTGCTCCACTAGGAGCAATACCCAGAGGAGCATCTGTTCCAAAAAGTACACGTTCAATGCCAAAGTATTCTATTGCGAGTTCCAAGGCTGTGGGGTTTCCTAAAATAGCTGTATCTACATAAAATTTTCGGAAATCTTCTGCTTGTGATTCTGGAAGAATATGCTTAATCCGTTCACTGAAGAAAGGTACCATGGCTCCCGCATGATGCACAATAATTTTTATATTAGGAAAATCTTGGAAAATTCCCGCCTCAACCAACTGTAACATTGCTTGACTTTGTTCATATTCCCAAGAAAAGACAATATTGTTATCCGGCTTTCTGTCATCAAATACAGGATGAAGCCAAATAGGAATGTCCAGCTCCTCACATTTTTTGAAAATCGGCTTAAATTGCGGGTCGGCAATGGATAAGCCAAGATGTCGAGTAAACAGTTGCACACCAAAAATCTGTGAATGCTTGACAACAAAATCTTCCAAAATACCCAAACTTCCATCGATATTGTTCAAGGCTAGCATAGCAACAGCACCAAAAAATTGCTTTGGATATGCAAGGACCGTATCTAACAATTCATGATTCGCTTCCTTGACCAAGTCTAAAGCTTGATTCTTTTCAAGGTAATTCTCTGGATTGACATTGACAAAAGAGAGAACTTGTTTCACATCAGAAATCCCTACTTCCTGTCTCATCTTCATGTCCAACAAGAGAGGATTTTGCAGAAAAGGCATTTTTTGAAGCAATCCGGCATCAATGTCTAACATTTTTTTGCAAAATTGGGGCAGTAAAACATGGGAAAATATATCTATTTTCATCAGTTGACCTCCTTTCAACTATTCATTTTATCTCCAATTGGTTAACTGAACATTCGGTATTGTGTTATTTATAGATATTCGTTCTAATTTTTTGCTTTATTTTACTTGTTAATGGTAAATATTCTCTACAATAGGGACATGATTCTCTACCTAAATAGATAAAAATATTTCTTCTGCTTTTATTCAAAACATCCTTGGTAGATATAATTTAAAACTCTCTTTATACTCTTTAATAGTAAGTTCTTCTTTTTTTCTCTAGAGGAAATATTTGTATTAT
>NZ_DKXK01000084.1:0-5300 GCF_002492185.1 Lactococcus sp. UBA7128 | reverse complement strand
CTAGAGGAAATATTTGTATTATTATTATTATTATTTGCTGATGACATTTCGAACTTATAACATCCTGATATAAGAAATATGCTCACAGAAAATAAAAATATGCAAAACAAAAGTGTTCTTCTTTTCACCCCCTCATCAATTTGTAAGCGCCACTTAATTAAATTATATCTTCTTTTGTTGATTTTTTCAGGGAAGGTCAATAATTTTTGAAGCATCACAAGGAAGAACAGACTAGCATTTATGCTCATTACCAAAAAATAAGGACAAGAATCCTTATTTTTTTTGTTTTATATCAAGAGAATTTATTTATGTATCTTATAGATTGTAGTTCGAGATATCCCACAAGAATTTGCGATATTCTGCTTTCTATAGGAATTTTAAGAAGCTTGTATTTTCCTCCGTGAACTTTTCAGTATATTCTCCTGCAAATGTGTTGCCAAGGAACATGTGATTAAAAATTTAAAAAATCAAATTGAACACATGGTAACCGCACATAAAGAAGATGTAAATTAAGAGCTTGGATGAACTAAAATCTATGAGAAGACGTCATCAACAATTATTTAGTGGATTTAATAACCTCTTCTTTTTATCATCATATGATGTTCTTCCAAATGTTAGAGAATCCGTTCAGACTACAAAGCAAAAACTAGAAATTGATTTAAGGCAATGAATATAAAACATACAAAGAAAAAGATTTTAACGGCTCATAACTGGTAATCATAAGTGAGAGATAAATTATGAATTTTGGATCCCCCTCAAAATGCGTATCACTAAGACCTACAAACTTACCCTTAGTAAACTCCTATAAATCTTTGACAATTACATAGTTAATCTCTAAAGGACCGTGAAGTCCGACCACAAGTTGCATTTCAATATCACCGGAATTTGATGGTCCAGAAATAAAATGCAGCGTTGAACCAGGCTTTTTATTTTCATCCAACCAAGCTGCAGCTTGTGTAGAGCGTGGAACCATGCGGCTGAGTGGAATCACAGAAATATAATGGGTAGGTAAAAAGTGCAAAGAACGCCCTTGACCAGCTCCTGATTCAACCACAATTGTGGCTGATTCGGCAAGGAAAAATTTGGGAACAGCTACGACAACATTAGAATTTTGAGCAGCATTAATATTTTCTTCCCGATTTTCTTTACCCATTTTCCATTTGACCAGTTGATCTGAAATAATATTAACTCCCAGTTGCTCTAACTCATCTGTTGAAGGAATCATGACCTGCCCGCCACCAGATTTTTCAATGAGACCGTGAATTATCTCATTCATTTCTGAAGAAGTTGTTTCCACTAGATTCGCTGAAACGCGACGCGCTTGTTCCTTGGCAAGTTCGAGTAATTCGTCACTGCTTAAATCTGTCAAATATGTTTGGGGCAGATCTGAAATGAGTTTATAAGGTTCAAATGGCAGTTCTACACCACCACGTTTTTTTAACAATGTGTCTAAAAATTGAGTTCGATTTTCAATAGTTCCTGTCATTTTTATTTACCTGCCTTATGTTTTTTATACCAGTGACGAAACTGTTCTTTATGAGGAGGAGCTATAGGTAAGTCGCGAACATCCGTCCAACCTTTGGCTAGAGCAGGTGCTTTTCTAACGGCACCGTATTTAAACAAGGAACCACCAACGCTTACTTCCTTATTTTTAGGTAACATATTGAGCCCCGTATGTGCCATATTCATTGCCATTCCAAACATTGCTGGACTACTTGTTCCTTTTCCAATCATATTCATTTCAAAATTTACAAAAGAGCCGTCGTGATGCATTGACAAATCATCTTCCATGACTTTACGATGTTCAATCAAAAGTTCATGCAAAGGAATTTTTACGGGACAGGTTTCTGTACAAGCCCCGCATAAGGTAGAAGCATATGGCAAATCACCATATTGTTCATAACCTCCTAAAACAGGAGAGAGAACGGAACCTATCGGACCAGGGTAAATAGAGCCGTAAGCATGACCACCAATTTGACGATAGACAGGGCAAACATTTAAGCAAGCGCCGCAGCGGATGCACTGTAAGACTGCTTCAAAAGCAGTTCCAATCGCATTTGAACGGCCGTTATCAATAATGACAACATGAAAATCCTCCGGTCCATCAGATTCATCCTCGGCTTTTTGACCAGCAAAAGTGACATAAGTTGTTAATTTTTGACCTACAGCTGAACGCGCAAGCATATTGTCCAAAATTTCAGCTTCTTTGATAGACGGTACAATTCGTTCCATTCCCATTAACACAATCTGTGTTTTAGGAATAGAAATCGTTAAATCAGCATTCCCTTCATTGGTAGATAAATTAATGTCACCGGTATTGGCAATGGCGAAGTTACAACCGGTGATGCCAACTTCAGATTTCAAGAAAAGCTTACGCATGGCATCACGGGCACAACGAGCAAGATTAACAGGATTATTATCTCCTTTATACCCAAGTTTTTTAGCAAAAATTTCACGAATTTGATCACGATTTTTGTGTAAAGCTGGAAAAACAATATGCGAAGGCTCATCCCAGTCAGCGAGTTGCAAAATAAATTCGGCCAAGTCTGTCTCTAAAATTTCCATATCATCAGCTAGCGAGACGAGCATTGGATCAATATCTACTTCAGTGGACACCATTGATTTTGATTTGACAATCTTTTTAGCCTTTTTTTCAAGAATAATACGTTTCACATATTCATTTGCTTCCTTAGCATCAGCAGCAAAGAAGACATGTCCGCCACGAGCGGCTACATTATCCGAAAATTCGGTTAGATAGTGTGGTAAATACTTTAAAGTGTGTTGACGAATAGATTCAGCAATGTTGCGCCATTCCTGCCAATTTCCTAGCTCATTACGTGCAGATTCTCGTTTGTCCCATTGAGCATCTTGTGCTTTTGCCACTGCAGCTTTGGCAAACTGGTCTTTTTTACTCTCTTCTAAACGTTCAGCGAAAGTTTTTGTACTTGTTGAAAGGCCCATTTTCTCCTCCTATTTATTTTATAAATGCTGGATTTTTGATAACATCTATTCTTTCTAAGTCAACATTGGTGTTTAAAATTTCAGCAATATGCATGACTCTAATCTTCTTTCCGTCACGATTCAATTTCCCGCCGATATTCATTAAGCAACCTAAATCAGCAGAGATCAAGATTTCAGCACCAGTTGACAAGATATCTCTTGTTTTTTCGGCAACCATCATTTCTGAAATTTCAGGAGATTTAACAGAGAAAGTTCCACCAAAACCGCAACAATTTTCTAAATGAGGCAGCGGAAGAAGCTCAAGCCCCTTGACCTTATCCAATAGGATAAAAGGTGCTTCTCGTTCCCCTAAAATGCGGGTCATGTGACAAGAACGATGATAAGTTGCCTTCTCGCCATTAAATGTGGCTCCAAGATCTTCAAGACCTAGCACCCGATAAAGAAATTGAGTGAATTCGTAGGATTTATTCGCTAAATCAATAGCTTTTTGCTTATAAGGATCACCTTCATCGAACATATGTGGATACTCTGTAAACATCCCCGAACACGATCCAGCTATACCCACCACATAATCAGAAGACTCAAAAGCATCAATCTGATTTTTGATTGTAGGCATGGATTCTTTAACTAATCCCGAGTTATAGGTAGGTTGTCCACAACAAATTTGTTGTTCTGGCAAGTCTGTTTCAATCCCCAAACGTTCTAGGACTTCAACCATTGCAATTCCAACTTGTGGAAACATGAGATCCATCACACAAGTAGAAAATATTGAAACTTTCATAAGCCCTCCTTAATATTTTTAAATCTTTATTGAAAATTCGACATTTTTTAGATATGTATCCTCTTTCATTATAAGCCGATTTTTTTATATTTTCAAAAAAAGAAGGTGTAAAAAGAATTTGACAGTGAGTAGTTTGAAAATTTTTACGTATAGTCGAAAAACAATGGACTTTTGTTTGGCTATGCTTTAGTTAACTTGCATGATGAAATAAAAAAGTCATTAAGATTACTCTAATGACTTTTTTATTGAATATATACCATATGTTATGTAAAAATTTAGCTTATTATTCCACTCTCCCCTGTTCAAATGCTACATCTTCAACTTTATCAACTTGTTTCGAAGTAAACTTTCCTGTAGTTTGAACAGCATCAGTAACATGATCTTGAACAGTTATTTCATCTTTTTTCTGTTGCTCTTTTATCTTGATATCTGTAACTGTCACATTAGCTTCAACAACATCAATGATTTCTGTCTTTTTTAAAATGGACCAGCCATTACACCTAGACTTATTAAAATTAAAAGCAGAATCATTTTCCATGATCCAATTGTGAAGATGACAACCGCTGCTATACCGTCAATAATGCCTCCGATAATTGGATATCGATATCTTTCCAGGTAATCCATTGATACCTCCTATACTACAAGTGAGTGCCTTGAATTCGCTTTTTTTCCATTGCATTAACCTTAACTTTTATTTTTAGAGATTGCTCTAGCCCAAAGAAAACTTTTAAATAATCGACTATTTCTTGTTCCAATAATTGAGCTTTCTGCGTAACTTCTACTCGAGGGATAATTTCTCCCTTTACATAAATTTCTATTCTATTCTTATGTAGAACTACATGAATGCGAGGAAATTTTAGATAATTATTCTCAATGACTTTTTCACGAACGAGCCCTTCTATAGTAGAACGTTTTAAAGTAAGCTTTCCACTCTGAGTTGAGAGTGTAATATCTATATATGTTCTAGGATAAAATATAGTAATACCTAAAGCCAAAATTAAGACAAGGGCTAAGACAACATTTCCCCAAAATAAATAGGTTGGTACATATTCTCCAATATAGAGAAGTTGACTTGAAGAACTCATCTTGTAATTAGACTTTACCAGATTGTAGTAATCCCACGCTGTTGGTACTACAATAGAAAGTAGAAGAATATCAAGAACTATACATATAAACTTCTTTCCAGATGACACAAATCCCCCTTTCTAGATTCTTTAACTCAGTGACGCATTTTTGATAGTATGAAGGAGACTACAGCAACTACAATCACTGCACCGATGATTGAAGGAATTAATGCCATTCCTGCTAGGGAAGGTCCCCAGCTCCCTAGAAGTGCTTGACCCACCACAGAACCCACAAGACCTGCTAGTATATTAGCAATCCAACCCATGGATCCTCCCTTAGTGATGACCCCTGCAATTAAACCAATAATAGCTCCAACAATTAACGACCAAATCATAAAATACCTCTTTTCTAGTATGATATCACATACAATTTAATAATAACAATAATAATCTAACATAAATATATAACAAATTCAAATATTTAATTCATTTTT
>NZ_DKXK01000002.1:6086-23984 GCF_002492185.1 Lactococcus sp. UBA7128 | reverse complement strand
TAACTGAAATATACTTTATTATTTCTAAATCAAAAAAAAGAATCCAAACTAAAGATGAGCCGGATTCTCAAGAAAAGTATTTTAGGGTATTCTTTTATCTTAATATCTCCTCTTTATTTATTCATCTTAAACTGAAGATAAAGGTCATTATACACCCCCGTCCAATAAGGACCAAGGTTAACATAGACTTCATCTTCTTTTATCAGTGCTTCATCAGGATAGTAGGATTTATCTTCACGTACTTCTGCGGGAAGGAGCGCTTCGGCTTTAACATTGGGTGTGGAATAGCCCACATACTCGGCATTGGCAGCTGCATTTTCAGGTTCTTGCATGAAGTTGATGAAAGCATAGGCCGCTTTAGTATTTTTGCTGGTTTTTGGGATAGCCAAGTTATCATACCAGATATTTGTACGCGTAGGTACTACATAATGCAAATGTTCGTTGCTTGAGGTCATCTCTGAGGCTTGACCACTGTAAACAACTGCTAGAGGTGTTTCATTATTAATCATGTAACTCATGATTTCGTCACCGAGAATGGCTTTTACATTGGGTGTAAGCTGTAGGAGCTTGTCATAAGCACGATTAATCTCTGACTGGTTCGTCGTATTCACAGAGCTTCCTGTAGCGATCAAACCCATGCCCATCACATCTCGACTACTGTCTGTGAGGAGGATTGAATTTTTGTAGTCTTTGGACCAAAGGTCCTCCCATTTTGTGGGTGGATGAGTGATGTATTTGTCATTATAAACAATCCCCAAAGTCCCCCAAAAATAGGGCACAGAATAAGTATTTTTAGGGTCAAATGCCGCATCCAAGAGCTTAGGATTATCATAATCAAGGTTTTTAATCTTGGTGTGATCTAAGGGAAGCAAGAGATTTTCTTTGGCCATTTTTTGCACCATATACTCGCTGGGCACCACGATATCGTAAGCCGTGCCTCCTTGTTTAACCTTAGAATACATGGCTTCATTGGAGTCAAATGTCACATAATTCACCTTATAGCCCGACTCTTTTTCAAACTTCGTGAGAAGCTGCGGATCAATATATTCGCCCCAGTTAAAAATAGTTAAGCTGTTGGTAGTGGTTGAAACACCTGTAGCAGCGGACATCCGCCAAGCTGTAACGCCAAGAAGGACAGTGATCGCTAAAATCCCTGTAAGAAAATAGATTAATTTTTTCAAGAGTGCTGTCCTTTCTTAAGTAATATTTGGTGATTTTCCGGCAGTATCTGATTCTCTCATGATTATATAATACCCTATAACCAGTAATATTGAGAAGAGAAATACAATTGCGGATAGGGCATTGATTTCTAACGAGATACCAGCGCGGGCACGTGAATAGATTTCGACAGACATTGTCGTAAAGTCATTCCCTGTGACAAAGAAGGTAACTGCAAAGTCATCGAGCGAGTAAGTGAAAGCCATGAAGAAACCTGCTATAATCCCTGGTGTCAGATAAGGAAGAATTACTTCTTTCAGTGCTTGTGTCTGTGTCGCACCAAGGTCGTAAGCAGCATCTATCAAAGACTTATCCATTTCTTGATAAAGTGGCAAGACCATCAAGACAACAATCGGAATAGAAAAAGCAATATGGCTTAATAAAACGGAGAAAAAGCCAAGCTGCATACCTACCAGTGTAAAAAGAATCAAGAAGCTTGCACCAATAACGACATCCGGTGATACCATCAAAACATTGTTCAAGCCTAAGAAAGTCGTCTTACCTTTGGCTTTAAGATTTTCAATAAACATAGCGCCAAAAGTCCCAATAATCGTCGCAATCAAGGCACTTAAAAAGGCCAAGAAGAAGGTTTGAACGACAATCAAAATCAAACGGCTATCTTGAAAAAGTTCCTTAAAATTGTCTAAGGTAAACCCTGTAAATTGGTTCATGTCCCCGCCTTCATTGAAAGCATAAAAGATCAAGAAAAAGATGGGCGCATAAAGGATAAAGAGCACGAAGCCCAGATAGATTTTTCCGATACGATTTTTACTAGGCATTAGCTCCCCACCTTTCTTTCTCTTGTCAGTAACATAATAATCATCATGGCAACAACCAAGACGATGGCTATTGTTGAACCCATGCCCCAGTTTTGTGTGGTGAGGAAATGCTCTTCGACCGCTGTACCTAGAGTTATCACTTTATTGCCACCAATCAAGCGCGTCAGCATGAAGAGCGATAGACTCGGAATGAAAACCGCTTGGACACCTGAGCGAACACCATTGAGTGATAAGGGCCAAACCACATGAATAAAGGTTTGCCAGCGTGTTGCACCCAAATCATAACTGGCTAAGACAAGATTTTTATCTAAATCCTCAAGGGCATTAAAAATAGGCATCACCATAAAGGGGATAGAAATATAAGTCGCTACAAAGATAAAGCTAAAGTCTGTAAACAAAATCTGTGGACGACCAAGCCCGATAAATTGTAAGAAACTGTTGACAGAGCCATATTTACCAAAGATACCAATAAAGGCATAAGCTTTCAGCAAAAGATTAACCCAAGTAGGCAAGATAATCAACATCAAGAGAAGCTGCTTGTGCTTAAGTTTAGTTAAAACATAAGCTACAGGAAAGCTAATCAAGAGAGTAACAACTGTAATAATCAAAGCATAAAGTATCGAGTTCCAAGTCATCATCAGATAAGTTGAGCTTGTAAAATACTGACTATAGTTAGAAAAGCTAAACTGACCTTGAATATTAAAGAAAGATTGCCAGAGCAAGAGGATAAGAGGGGCTACAACGAACAGTCCTACCCACAGGAAGTAGGGGACAGAGAAAAGTCTTTTGGTCATTCTTCTTCCTCACTTTCCCCGTTTTCTTGCTTATGCAGGATATCGTTTACGGCTTGTGCTAACTCGGTCAAGTCCATTGTGTTTTCCAAGGCTTCCTGGACAGCATCTTTGATGGCTGCCTCTTCTTCTGCGGCTTCTTCTTCGACCGCATTTACGATACCGATAGTTTGTTCTTCTTCCTCAACATACTCTTCAATACGGGCGTCGAATTCTTCTTCGGTTTCGTCAAGACGCATAATGTGTATAGCCTCAGGTTCAAAGGTCAAGCCTACAGTTTCACCGACTAAAGCTTTATGTGTCGAGTGAATCAGCCACTCATTGCCAAAATCATCGTAAGCCACAATCTCATAATGTACACCACGGAAGAGTTGTGTATCAACTTTAACGTTGAATTTTCCTTCATCAGGAAGAGTAAACTCAATATCT
This sequence comes from Lactococcus sp. UBA7128, assembly GCF_002492185.1. Lineage (NCBI taxonomy): Bacteria > Bacillati > Bacillota > Bacilli > Lactobacillales > Streptococcaceae > Lactococcus > Lactococcus sp. UBA7128. Next base: position 20,767 of record NZ_DKXK01000002.1, on the reverse strand, counting down.
TCGGGACGAATGACTACCTCAATCGGCTCATTAGGGCGCATCCCACCATCGACAGCTTCAAATTTCTGACCGTTGAATTCTACAAGATAGTCCTCAATCATGCGGCCGCTAATGATGTTCGACTCCCCAATAAACTCCGCAACAAAATGGTTAATGGGTTCGTCATAAATATCGGTTGGTGTGCCTGACTGGACGATTTGACCTTCATTCATGATGAAAATCCAGTCAGACATAGCTAGAGCTTCTTCCTGGTCATGGGTAACAAAAATAAAGGTAATTCCTAGACTTTGTTGCAGCTCACGCAGTTCATACTGCATGTCCTTGCGGAGCTTCATGTCCAAAGCAGACAAGGATTCATCCAGTAAGAGAACTTTCGGACGGTCGATGATTGCACGCGCAATAGCCACACGCTGTTTCTGACCGCCGGAGAGCTTACTGATGGCACGTTTCTCAAAGCCTTCCAATTGCACCAGCTTGAGACTTTCTGTGACACGTTGCGCAATTTCAGCTTTATTTATTCCCTTTATCTTCAAGGCAAAAGCAACATTATCAAAGACAGTCATGTTGGGAAAAAGAGCATAAGACTGGAAAATCGTATGGACATCACGTTTATTAGTAGGGACATCATTGATGCGCTGACCATCCAAGAAAATATCTCCTGAAGTCGCATCCAAAAGTCCTGCAATAATATTTAAAATTGTTGACTTTCCAGAGCCTGATGCACCAAGTAAAGTGTAAAATTTACCTTCTTCAATTTCAAAAGTAATATCTTTAAGGACCGTTGTGCCACTGTCTTCAAAGGTTTTAGTTACATTTTTGAATTCGATAATGTTTTTTGTCATACTGTTATCCTTAAGGGTGGATTTAGAGTTTTGCTTATCATTGAAGACATGACCGGAATCTCAAAACCGGTCTTAATTAAATAATGAGGCAGAAAAACAATATTTTTTATTTCCTGCTCATTGATGGGCATAGGAGAAAGTAGCTTAGGGCTTTCTACTATTATCTAGCATCTTTAGAAGCACTGGGACAGTGCAGGGTATAAAAAGCAAAAAACGATATTTTTTGTCCTTTTCCCAACAAGATGCTTAAGAAAGAGCCTAACAGGGCTTTTCAATCCTTATGAGTATCTTTACACAAGGACGATAGCTTATGACATTGACAAGCAAAAACGATATTTTTTTATTTGTCAACTAACGAAAGCCTTAGGAAATCTGCCTAGAGATTTCCTTTTGTTAACAGTGCCTTTAGACACTTAATAGCAATAGCCTATTATGACGGCAAAAATCAAAAACGATACTTTTTTTGATTTTTTGACTAATGGGAGGCTTAGGAAATCCTTATAGGGATTTCCGTTTGCTATCAGGGCCTTTAGGCACTTGATAGCAATAGCCAATCATGACGGCAAAAATCAAAAACAATAATTTTTACCTAATGAGATGCTCAGGAAAGGTCCTACAGGACTTTCCGTCCATCATTAGCGCCTTCAGGCGCAATGATGGTAGCATATCAAAAAATCCAAGTGTACACACACTTGGATTCACATTCAATCTTTGATTACATATAAAAAGCAGTCTTACTGCGGAGAGACCGAGTAGTCAACTTTTAGTACTCTTATTGATGCGCGCAAGCGTGTTTCTTGGGTGGAGCCTCTCAACTCCATAAGCAAATCAATTTGCTTAATCAATAAGGCAATAAAATTGCCAATCGGCTGTGACTCTGGCTGTCCGTATGGCCTTAGTTTTCGCTTGTTTATAGCAAAAATGAGTCCTATTTTCTGCCTAGCAGAACTTTTATAATTATAACGTAAATTTTAGTCCTTTGCAAGAGCGAAAGTTTTATAATTTTTTCTTCTCAGAATTGTACAAACTTTCAAAAGACAGCGGAAACTCTGATTTTCATCGCTTACTTGTACCCCTTTAAAGTGAGAAATTCCACTTGCTTTTTACTGAGTTCAAGCATTGTGGATACAGTTTTCAAATCAAATTCCTTTGTAGCTAAAAGACGTTCTGCGGCCAGATTTAGCCCCGCCTTGACTCCCAACTCCAAAACGGGATTGGTTTTATCATTCGAATCCATGATGTATTTATTGTCGGGCAAATCAAAAAGGACTTTTACTGCTCCAAAGAGTTGTTCAAAAGAATCGATTTCAACATCATGCACTTTTTTCTCTTGAGAAATACTGCGGCCACGGTGATTAAACCACATGGTTTTCCACCCGCCATTGTGGCCTCCCATCACATCATTATCATAAGAGTCACCAACATATAAAGTTGTTTCGGGATTCATCCCAAATTGTTGAGCAGCCAAGTTAAAGATTTCTTTTTCTGGTTTTTGGAAACCTGTTGCTTGCGAAACGATTACGTGGCTTGGCTCAACATAATCATACAAGCCAAGTTTGCGAATTTTTTTGAGTTGGTGCTCGGTTGGACCATTAGTAATCACGCCAACTGGAATATTACGTTTTTTCAAAAAGTCTAAAGTCAAACGCATTTCATCAAGCATGGTGATATTTTCTAATTCGTATTCGTAAATTTCTTGAAAATAATCACCGGTAGCGCGTGAAATTTCTGGATAGCCCAAGTCTTTGAGTGTTTCATTTGTACGATAAAAACGGAAATACTCAATCTCCCAGTCACCCGCAATAACTTTAGGAAAACCAAGGTCTGAATAGTGACGGTAGCGAATATAAGCTTTATTCATATCCGCCATATCAAAGTCTGGGAAGACCTTAGAAATGGCCCGTCTAAACGGTGCCTGCTGGTCATAAATTGTATCGTCAACGTCAAAAACTATTGCATTAATCATTTTCCTGTTTTTATCTTTCCAATTTTTCACCGATAATACGGACTTCTGCTTCGAGTGTCAATCCAGAGTTTTCCTTGACATGCTCAATAACATAAGCAATTAAGTTTTCATAATCTGTAGCCGTACCGTGATCTACGTTTACCATAAAGCCGGCATGTTTTTTGGATACTTCCACACCACCGATACGGACTCCTTGCATGCCTGCTTCTTGGATAAGCTGTCCAGCAAAATGTCCGGCAGGACGTTTGAATACTGAGCCACAACTTGGATATTCGAGCGGTTGTTTACTTTCACGCAAGCCTGTTAAACGGTCCATCTCCGCCTTGATGACTGCTGCATCACCGACTTGGAGTTTAAACTGTGCCGAAACAACAATCAAGTTTTCCTCACGGATCACAGAATGACGGTAGCCGAATTTCATTTCATCGGCTTGCAGCACACGGAGAATGCCATCTTGGTCAATGACTGTACAGTTGAGCAGAACGTGGGCAATTTCACCATTATAAGCACCGGCGTTCATAAAGACAGCCCCACCGACAGAACCTGGAATACCACAAGCAAACTCAAACCCAGTTAGAGAATGCTCTAGAGCAACATGTGTCGTATCAATCAGTTTTGCTCCTGCCTCAGCGGTAACAACATTCCCATTTACTTCAATATGATTCATTTTTTCAAGTAAGATAACTAAGCCACGAATCCCGCCATCACGAACGATTAAGTTTGAGGCGTTACCCAAAACGGTAATCGGCGTACCTGCTGCCCGTGCTAAGTCAAGCAAGGCACTTAATTCTTCACTTGAAGCGGGAAAAGCAAGAAAATCTGCCGGTCCGCCAACTTTAGTGTAAGTGTAATTTGACAATGGCTCATCATATTTGACAAGCAAATCAGGAAATTTTTCGAAATCAGATTTTTTTAGCATAGAATCATTTTACCATAATTTAGAAATATGACGGGAAAAATAAAAAAAAAAAACGAGAGTTTTTTCAGACTGTAGACAGAGTCTAACTTGCCCTTATGACAAAGCTCTCAATTTTTCAAGTTGTTGGGCAAAGATGTCTGGTACATCTACTTGAAACTCCATCAGTTCCCCTGTTGTTGGATGCTCAAAACCCAATGTCTCCGCATGAAGAAATTGCCCAAGGTTTGGTATGAGCGTTTTACTTGGTCCGTAAAGTGGATCTCCAGCTATAGGAAAACCAATGTAGGCCATATGCACACGAATCTGATGAGTTCGTCCAGTTTCAAGTTCAAGGGCAAGCAAGGTATATCCTGGGAAACGCTCCAGCACGGTAAAGCGTGTTTTTGCAGCTTTTCCTCCAGCGACAACTGCTTGTTTTTTTCGCTCCTTAGGATTCCGACCAATCGGTGCCTCAATTGTACCTTTTTCATTCGGTACTTCACCATGTACCAGCGCAATATAGCGACGTTTATTGGTTTTTGCTTTGAGCTGTGCGGCTAAAGATTCATGCGCGACATCATTTTTGGCAATCATCAGCAGACCAGAGGTGTCTTTGTCTATGCGATGCACAATTCCAGGACGAATTACACCATTGATGGAGGAAAGATCTTTGATATGAAACATGATGGCATTGACTAAAGTTCCCGAAGTATGCCCTGCGCTTGGATGAACAACCATTCCTTGAGGTTTATTAATTACTGCTACATCTGCATCCTCATAGACAATATCCAAAGGGATATCCTCAGCTTGGATATCAAGGACAGCAATTTCTGGCAGTTCATAAGTAATCGCCTCACCTGCTTTTACCTTGTATTTTGCTTTCTTCACTTGTCCCTCTACGCTCACCTTACCTTCACGAATTAAGTCTATCACTACTGAACGTGAGACTTTGCTAAGGTTCGCCAAGGCCTTATCCAAGCGTAAACCAGCATTTGCTTCGTCAATAATTACTACTGCCATTTATTCTACCTCTTTGTCTAAAATAATCGCGATGAAAAGCACTACAAAACCCACAGAGAGTAGTATATCCGCGATATTAAATATTGGAAAATTGATAAAGTCAGTCTGAAACATGTCCACCACAAAAGATTGGCGTACACGGTCAATAAAGTTTCCGAGCGCTCCAGAAATAATCAAAGTCAGTGCTACAAAATACCAGTTCTGATTTATCTTTTTGTAGAGAAAATAGACAGCGGCAGCAAGGACAATGGGTGTTAGTATGAGAAAAAACCACTGTTTGCCTTCCAGAAGCGACCAGGCGGCGCCTTCATTTCGAAGATAGGTTAGACTGAGAATACCAGGAATAAATGCCTGTTCGCCTCCCAGTGGAATATTGGAGACAGTCCAAGCTTTCATCAGTTGGTCTGCAAGTATTCCGAGGAGTATTAGGCCGAGGGAGATTATTTTTTTCATATTGTTTATTATAACAGAATTATCGTTCTGACTCTAGGTTAATCTTGGTGTTGTCTATGGCAAACGTAGGGAGCCCTTTATTGGAGTAATGACGTTAGTCACGCGTGTTGAATGTCTTTGACTTGGGAAGGCCATATTATAAAAAAACAGCACACATGCTGTCCTATTGCATTTACACTTATTCCCAAATCACCTGACGCAGATTATCCACTGCCGTCACCCAGGTCTGCCCGGATTTGAGAGGGATGTTTTGTCCTTGCTCATCGGTAAAACTGATATTGGTCTGCGCATCTGGTTTGGACCATTTTCCTTCTTGCACCTTACCATTTTGGAAAATATATGCCTTTCCGGTGCCTGTCATTTCAATATCCATATGATTACCATCTGCTGACAAGCTTTGATTAACCATAATAGCTATTACGACATCTGGTGACACTTGTCCTTTTTCTCGGTCCTGATGGGCTTCGCCGCCTTGAAAACGTTTATAGGTGTTGCTTGGAGTATCATATTGATATCCCACGGCAAAGATTCCTGTAGAAACTGGGATTTGAATATGATGTGCAATAGGCAAACCACTTGAATCCTGATTTTCCATCTTTTCCGTACTAAGTGGCAGGCGTTTCCAGACTTCAAAATCGGATTTTTTCTTCTCCAACTTCTCCATATACGCATCCAATCCATTCGTATTCGTGTACATATTATGCGGAGCGATTCGGTCATCTGAACGCCAGAAAATTCCAGCTGGGGCTCTAAACTGATCCAAGTCTGTGACATAATTTCCAGACTTCACCATGTCTAAAGCCAGTTCTGAACCACCTACATGGGCCAATCCTGCATCAAAACCAGCTGCCCATTCCACAAAGTAAGGGCGGATAGAGCGAACTGGACCAATCAAGTCTGGTTGCTTCTCTTGATACATTGCGACAAAACGGGTAATTCCTCCCTCAGCCACTACTTCAAAAACTACACCTGCCTCCTTAAGTCCCGACTGCGGACGTGCTTCTGGTGAATTTTCTACCACGACAGCTGTTATGGGACGTTTTGCCTTTTCAGCAGTCGTTTCGAGCCCAGTCAAATCAGCCCTGACCAACTGAGGTTCTTCTTTTTTTACTTCCTGATTTTTCTCCTCTTGGTGCGTAGTTTTAGGAGCAAACACCTTTGTCTGCCAAGCAAAAACACCTGCTGCACCAATTAACAAGATTGCGATGATAGCGATTACTTTTTATTCATGCTATTATTATAGCAGAAAAGTACCTTATCAAAAGCATTATGGATATAAAGAAGCTACAATAAAAGTCTTATTTCCTTTTATTGGATAGTCTGTCTGAAAACTCAAAAGAGGCTATTGGTAGGAGGAGCGCAAGATAAGGGAGGAAATACCTCGGCTGTGTTTCCCAAAGAAACTGATGAAAAACAGTGCCACCAAAGAAGATGAGAAGCAGCAAAAATGCCTCTAGATTTGGTCTAAATTTTTTTCTAACCAAAAAGAGACCTGTGCTTAATACTATGAGAATTAAGAAGGGCCTTTCAATGAAGTGGGTAAAAGACCTTGTCTTGACGAGAAAGGCTGTAACCGGACTTCTGAACGACCAGCGATTCCTTTCGAAGTCTGTCAAGGCTACTGATGGGATTGCCTGTATAAGTGCGAGACTTTCTACAGGCAATCTTTCATACATTTCTTGCTGGTTCTCATAGCTCTGTCTCATGAGGTAATTTCCGGATAGGGACGGATCTCCCCATGAAACGATAGCTTTTTTTCCGAAGAATGCAAGCGTTTGTCGCGGATTTTGCATCATCTGGCTCAATCGCTTACTGATAAATTCTCTATAAATTTTCTCTCTGGCTGAGCGATTACGGAGAAAATCTTGTCGTGAAACTTGACCGTGCTTCTTTTTGTATTGGTCAAAGGCCCAGCTTTCAAAATCATTGAACATCCCAGGCTGCTTATAACGATAACCTTCCAGTGTCTTCGCGTCTGCCAAAGCCATCGCAACCCAAGAAATGGAAGGCTGGGCATAGTTTGTTCTATAATTTGAAATCATTTTAGGTGCGAAAAAGTGAAAACTGGTACTGAGACTCAGAGCGATTAAAACAGGTAGGAAAGCCAGACGATGGTTGCCATCAAACTTCCTGTCCCTCACAGCCCTCAAGAGTAGATAATAGATACCTATGCCGATAATAAAAATAAGCACGTTTGTCCGAAGTACATAGGCCAAACCTAGTGACAGACCTGAAAGTACAAGAGTAAAAATTTTTGGTGATTCCTTTACAAACCTTAGAAGAGACAGAAGGGCAAAGAGAACCAGCGCCAAACTTATCAGGTCGTTGTATAAATAGGAAATCACCCAAAAATAAGGCAAAGCAAAGAACATAAGTTGAATGGCAATTCTTTCAGAACTTGTATTATACAAGAGTCCCGTGATTTTCGGAATAAATGTGCAAATACCAACAACTGAAATCACATTTACCACATACATGATGGGCCAAGCGCCTCTTCCAAAAACTTTAAAAATCACTTGATAAATCAGGACTAAACCTAGATTATTCGGATAATACTCTGCATAAGGAATTGTAAGCCAACTGTCCACAAGAAAGCCATTAATGACACTCCAAGCATCTGAAAAAGGGGGACTAAAAAATAAAAAAATTATGATTATCCCAAATACACTTGCGTAGATTGTCAGTAGCTTTTGAAGTGTTCTGGTCGAAAGATTCAAAATTTCAACCCAACGATGAATCCCATATTGCAGCAGGAGAAATGCGAGAAAAGATCCAGCTACAAAGAAGGGATTATTGAAACGAATAACGTTTGACTCTGCTTGGTCAAATGAAAAGAAAAACTGAATCAGCAAAATCCCCAAAAGTGCAAGAGCACTTAAAAAGGACAGCACCAGAGTAAAATATTTAACACTATTTTTTCTGCTTTTTCCCACGTGTTCCATTCCTCTCTTCCTTCCTAGACTCCATGCACCGTTTTGTCACTTTCTTGTTCAAACTGCGGCTCCTTTTTGTCTTTGTCCATTATCTTCACAAAAAACGGGACATATTTCCTTGCATTTTGTGAGGGCTTGCAGTCTTGATTTTCTTGGTTTTGCTACTGATTTTTAGCAGTTCATATTTTTTCCTTACAGTCAACACTCTGGGATAATTTACAATTAACCTTCACATTTTAGCTTGAAAATAAGAGAAAAACATGTGGTTTACTTTTCCGTTTTTGACTGCATCAATCTACCTTTCATTTCTTACTCAATTTCATGTATACTCGCTCTTTTATTCCTTTATTTTTGCCCCCGCGAAATGGCTCTCGTTTATATTCACGAAAGCCAAGTTTCTCATAGGTTTTTATTGCAGCAATATTGTTATCCATGACATCGAGTAAAAATTCATCATATTGCTCACTTTGTTTGACAATTTCAAGCAAAATTTTCTTTGAAATGCCTCTTCCTCGCACAGAATCAAGCACGCCGACAAATTCGATATAGCCTGTTGTCTTAGGATAGGGAAGTGTCTTGGCAAATTCAGAATTGAAAATAAAAGAGGCAATCAGCCCACGCATCAATCCAAAATTTTTTATACATTTCTTTCTATCTGGTGTAAAAGCTCTTCCACTATCGTCAGAACAAGCCGCAATCCCCAGCACTTCTTCTCCTTCAAGCCAAATCCAAAAACGCTCGGCATGGATACCCTGTTCAAAGACCGCGATAAGGCTTTCTTGATTTTTGGAGAGCACACTTAGTTCTTCCTTATAGCTATTTGCGATTGTTTTTGCTATTTTTCTTTTTTCATCAGGTAATGCTTGTCTGATTATATGACTCATATTTTAACCTCAGCTTTTCTTCCTATATAAATGCAAGGTGCAGCTTCCTCATAATCTCCATCTTATTCAGCCTAGAAATAAATAAGCAACTGCGATAGATAAGACTATCGTCATTAAATCATGCACAAGCAATCCAACCCTTAGATTTCTGTTTTTCTTTTCTAGCGTTTCAAGTCTATCTTTAAGTTTTTCAATTTCCATGTGTTCTCCTCTAAATACCATCTATAAGTCTATCTCTTTTTTGCTCAAAAATTTTAGATGTTTAGAGTCAATCCTCCCGTATAAGTTTCTCCTGCTTTACGATTCATGCCAAAAACAAAGGCGATTTTTGGTGCATCCTTCAATACTTTACCATAAATCACGCCTGTTGTTCCTTCTTTTTTGTGCACCTTTTTCCCCTTCAAATCGTTCGTATCCATTTCAATCACCTGACTGTTTTTATTGTCCAGCACTTGTGCTAAGCTTATTCTGTCCTGAGCAAAGTCCCTCAAGTCAATCGTTTGATCTGTTTTATTGTTGAATGTAAATGTAACTTTTAAAACTTGCTCACCTGAACTATCGTCTATTACTTTCCAATCTTGAACTTTTATGTCTTGTTTTTCTCCGCTTATCTGATGCGCTGAATTTGTATATATCAACTGTTCATCTTTTAAGTTTTCTTCACTTTGTTGGACTTCTTTTTCTGCTTCTTCGGGCTTTTCTTCGGATTTTTGGGATTGAATTTCTGCTTGTTCTTCATTTGAAGAGAGAAATGTATATGCTGCGCTTGTTCCTACAACTAAAAGTAAAGTAAAAGCCGTTCCTACAATTATCTTTTTCTTCATCTTTATCACAAATTTTTCCTTTTCATATTTCGCTTTTAGAACTATTTTAGCACAAGAGAAATGTTAACGCAATGTAACGTAAATATAAAATTAAAAAATGTAATCATTATTAAAAATCAAACGACTGTAGTTCAGACAGAATAAAAAAGGAAGAAAGGATGCAAATGTTGCACAAAGACTTTTGAAAAAGCTTCCTTTTCCAAACTCAACAGCTGGATCAGAAGCTCACCCGGCCCTTACTCATCAAGCTGAAAGAAAGAGGAATCCTCCTTTAGATAGTGTTTGCCTGATGTGAGGTCATACTGAATGATTTTTAACTCCTCGATGCGTTCTTGCTGCGCTTCACTTAAACTTACCTGAGCCGATAAAGCAGAGTTATACTCTGAGGGCAGCTCCCACATGATGCTTGATAAAAGTGCATAGTAGGGGGAAACTTTTGCACCTACAGTTTCAAGCAAAGCTGGCGCAAATTCTGCAGCGTTTAAGTCGCCTTGCTTATTGCTTGTATTTCCCTTATTTGTCCAGATAAAATAATCCGTCTGATAGGCTTTAAAAGGTTCTGTTTTTAGACTCGGATAGTCTATCGGAAAGACATTCGAAAGATGGTCACCGTAAAAGACAACTGTGATTTTTTTATCCATCTTCTCTAACTCTTCCAAGAAAGCTTTTGTCTCCCTATCGGTATCAGAAATTTTGCGCACATAGTTTTGCAAGTGTTTATTCTGTTCGCTTGTGTGCCCTTCCCCCACTGCTGTTAAGCTGGAAGAACCAGAATAATTTTCATAGGACATATGGTTTTGCATGGTCAAAACGCTAAAGAACTGTGACTGTGCAGGATTTATCTTATCTAACACCTCTTGATAAACTTGTGCATCTGTCACATAACCGTCCAATTTTTCTTGATTGATCAATATATCTGCCTTGTCCGTGTTTGATAGGGCATAAAAATGATCAAAGCCAAGTTTTTTATAGATTGTATTACGGTTATAGTTAGCTCCATTTTCAGGATGAAGTGCAATCTTCTCTGGGAAGAAATTAGAGATAGCCGGAATAAACGGCATACTTGGAAACACATCAGAATTAATGGTCGAGATGTTACTGGAGTAATTGACCATGGGAAGACCACTAAGCGATTGTGCCTCCATATTTGCTGTTCCACCTGCGAAACTATTGGAATACATCAAGCCTCCCGTTGCGTTTGCCTTTATCAAATCAATATTTTTCAGAGGATTATCTGAGAGGTTTGCGCCTTTGATACGATTAGGGTTTGATAGAGATTCACTTAAAATGTAGATTACCGTTTGATCTGCGATATTTTCTGAGCGACTTTGATTGATTTCATCAGCCTCTTTCCTGTATTTTTGGATAATTTCCTCTATCTTGGCTTGGCTATATCCCGCAGGCTCCTCCATAGCTTTACCATAGATTTTCTTCAACCAAACATAAGAAAGCGACTTGTCTCTGGCTAACTTTGCTGAGCCGCGCCACAAAAGACTGCCGTTATATCTTTGGACATATTGGCTGAGGAGGGGAAAGTTCACCTGTTCATCTGGTGTATTAAGATTTTTGAAATTCTGCATCAAAGGAAAGTAAAGCGAGAAAATCAAAAGCAGAGTGACCGCTCTTGTTTTCCAATCCATGATTTTTCCCTTAAAAAATCTTCTGTTTAAGAGAATTGCAAGTAAAACAAGGCTGAGTAAGGCGAAAAGTGCCAGCAAAATCAACTTTATATCAACAAAAGTAAGCAAGGACTGTATGTTGGTTAGCCAAGAAAGTTCTGAAACATATATAGGCTCTTGCCGCACCGAAAATTTCATGGCATTTCCTAAGCTAAATCCCCCAAAAATAAACATAATCACTGCTGTAGTAATCATATAACGGTTAATCAGCACATAAAGAAACATAAACGCCAGGGTTAAAACAAAAACTTGAAATAGGCTTATCCCAGTCACAACATAGCCATAATACATAGGCCCTTCATCTACTCTCATCCCTGATTGGATAAGAGAGTTAAAAACAAATGCCAATAAAAGGCTCGTTGTTAAGGAAAGGGGGAAGTTGGCACTGTTACTTTTAAAGGCTTGAATCCCCTTGACGATAAAGAAACTGAGTACACAAAGGATAACAAATACGAGGAGAATGTTTCCAAAAAGAGAGATAAAGTCAGAACTCCCTAAAATATTTTCATCGGCATAAACCAGATCAAGCATGGCCTCTGAATGGACTGGGCTAAATAATATATCCCAAATGAGGCGTTCTGTCATACTGTCAAGAAAGACCAAGCTTACAAGAACTGTCATATAAACATGTTCGACCTCTATGTCTGCCACAACATCCAAAATTTTCCATGCGCTTCTCTTATCTGGAATACGTGCCACTAGAGAAATAGCTAAAAGCATCGCAAAGACTAGAGGAAGATAAAACTCCACTAAAAGTCCTAAATTTAGAGAAGTGTAGTCAAACTCAAAAGTTTTGTTGTTGATATTTTCTGTCAAAATCATCGAAAGATGAAAAATATAATAGGCAAGAAAAATTATGGGGAGTACAGAAACCCTCCTCCAACTCAGCTTTTCTCCCCTTTCAAAATAATTTCCCTCCCAAGTGAGCCATATCTTTTTATTTTTGATAAAAACAAGGACCAGATAAGCAAAGCTTAAAAGTCCTATCAGACGATAAACCAAAACCACAACAGCCACAGGAGCTGAATATTCCACCCCTTCGGGCAAAATATCAGAAAAGACCAAGCTGGATAAACCTATAAAAAGAAGCATCAGAGCTAGGGCCTTCAGCATATTATTCTTTTTCATTATTACATTTCCTTTACAATATGAAATCGATTATAACATGCTCTCTGGTATTTACATAGGATTACGCAAATTTTTATGCTCTGCAAATAATTTTGAAAAACACACACAGATTTTGACGTTTTTTTCTTCTACATAAAGACAAAACAAAAGATGCCCTGCATAAGGCATCCTCAAACTTTATTTACCTCCAAACACCAAACGTTCACGTCTATCGTTGGCAATAGGCTCCACATCACTCACTTTATTAATGATGGCTGAAGCAATCTCTTCCTGAATAATTCCAACCTCAGCCAGCCAGGCCGCATAACCAATAAGTGTCGTAAAAATGCTCATGTAGTCCATTATCGCGTACCGCTCTTTGCTGGCAAACTCGTCCAAGATGTGCGCCGCAAAAGAATTTCCCGTCATTTGCGAAACTGGTAACATGTACTTGGCATACCACTCAAAGATGAAGAAAGACTTGCTTGATAATATGCATGCTACTTGTATTATTTGTTTTTCAATCCAACTAATTCCCGTTGCTTGCGATTGGCATCATCTGCAAAAAACTTAAAGACGGTTTTAACTTCCTTAGCTGTTGCCTCACTTGAAAGTTTTCCAAGGCTTGAACCGTATTTTTTAGCAATTTCTTTTACTTTTTCTTTTTCAGTCATTTAATTTTTCCTCCAATTCTTCGTGAGTATAATTTTGAGTGAGAATGAGTTCAACATTCTCTGCATCAAAATGGACATCAGCAACATCATTATTAAAATCTTTTAAAACAATATTTAATTCAATATCCGGATACTTAGCCTTTGCCTTTATAATATTTTCTCTTGCTTTGAAAAATGCATGGACGAAAGTTGATTTAGGAACAACACGTCCTTCAACTTCTTCACGCTTTTTAGTAAAATCCCATGCAATCAATGGCTCTTGATACACATAAAATATTAATGTCTTAAAATTATTTTTTAGAGCCCTTTTAATATTATTATTAGAACTTCTCAAAGCAAACGTTGCATCCAAAATAAATGAATATCCATGTTCAATCATATATTTAAATGCTTGTTCTACCAACCATGAAGCAGCTTTTTGAAATTCACTTGAATTCTTTCCGTTATAACTAGGAAATTTTGAGCGAAAATAATCCGCATCAATTACAACGTAATCTGGATAAATGGATGCAACAGAAGCTGCAACTTCGCTTTTACCTGCACCAGGACTCCCAGCCATAAACACAGCAGTTTTATCTTCAAGTCGTTTTTTATTGGCTACAATGTCAGAAATTAATTGATTTTTATGTGTTTTTGCATAATCTAAGTGAACATCAAACTGCTCCCCCATTCCCACTTCCCCCGATTTCTTGATATGTCTATCTTAACATATTTTTTAAAGTCTGACTTCTAAATTATTGCAGAAAAGATCTTCACGAATATCCTCAGGAGAGTAAATAGATTAACGTATCATATTATTGAATCCAATGCTGCTTGAATTTCCAAAATGCCTCTTTTCTATAAAAACATTCTGAATAAAAACCCCAAAGTCTACAAGTTTGTTTCTTGCTCCTTATCCTACATATGGATTAAAAACTATTTTTTCAGTTTGCTTCCTCCACAAAGATGGATACAGAAGGTTTAGGAGGATAGTCACTATAATATAAACATAGTCTAGCATAATATGTTCTTCTATAATTTCAACTTAGAATTTCATGTTCCAGAGAATGATGCGGCTTTAACTCAGCAGTTGGTTAATCATATTTTCTTGCATAAGATGACCCTCCACAAGAGAAACTAAAAGGCATGACAACCTTAGAAATTCGGAAGGCATGCCTTATTGAGAATTTTAGAGAAACTTTTTACCGTTTATTTCCATCAGGGCTTGAAAGTCCTCAAACTTATTTACCTCCAAACACCAAACGTTCACGTCTATCGTTGGCAATAGCCTCCACATCACTCACTTTATTAATGATGGCTGAAGCAATTTCTTCTTGAATAATTCCAACCTCAGCCAGCCAGGCCGCATAACCAATAAGTGTCGTAAAAATGCTCATATAGTCCATTATCGCGTACCGCTCT
>NZ_DKXK01000002.1:0-5749 GCF_002492185.1 Lactococcus sp. UBA7128 | reverse complement strand
TGGCATACCACTCAAAGATGAAGACTGGCAAAATTTGCTTCACCCTTTCTTCCATATCCTTATCCTGATAGTTAGGCACCCCTTCTTCCAAATACTGCGCCACCAAAAGTTGATGCTTTTCAGCTGTCGCAGGTACAAATTTCCGTTTTTTCATGCTCTTAGTTTGGAATTGCGCCGCATCTTCTGCTTCAACAGCTTCAACAACATTTTTTGAGAAATCCTCTAAAATTGCTTTACTTTCAGGACGAAAGACAATCCTTGACTTGCCATATGATTTATAAGTGATGCTGATAGGGGGAAGTTTTTTAGTCTGATGCTCCAAGTTGTAGTTCATCGTCCACTGATCCACACTTTGGTTAAAAGCCTCAACTAAATCTTTCATTGCAAGCTTTACTGGAAATTGTAGACGTTTCATCCAAGATTCTAAGAGCTTGATAGCTAGTAACAAGCGGTGAGCTGCAGTCTCAAAGCCAATTCTAAGCGCATACATAGACGTATATTCATATTTCAAAACATCCAGTGGTGAAAAGAAAGCATTGGGATCCATCAAGTCCTCCATGATTCTTGATAAGCTTGAAAAAATTACAAACTGTTCTCGTGGATCGGTTATATCAAACTCTTCGATAAGTACTTTAGCACTGGCATGATGAATCACAGCACGTGGCGTATGAAACATCATTTCATGATAGTGCACTTCCTCATCTTCTTCCAAGTAAGAACCATAATCTTCTTCAAATCTACCTTTAGAAATGGAGTCACGCACGGACATCAACTCATTGTGCGTAGTCATAAAAGTATCAATCATGGGTTTAAAAGCAGTTTCATCACCAGAAATATTTTTAGCAAAACCTCGTTCTTTAAGCACCATCACTATGTGAATGCCGAGTTGTATACTGTCTGTAACCTTTTGAATGTCCGTGTCGTCTAGCAATTCAGTAAATGTAAAAGAAGCAACTGCCGTAAAGCTATCCATATCCATTTTATCCAAGGTAAGTAAGGTTAATGCATAATGATAGGTCACAAGTTCTTCAGTATATTCAGCCACTTCTTCTGCATCTAAAGCCCTATAATTATAGTCAGAATAAGTTTCAAAAGCCCTTTTAGCAATTTGTTTAGCCATTTTCTGGTCTTTTTTCATTTGACCAGGGCGGAAAACTTTTTCCCTGTGCTTGAAGTCTTCAAAACCAAGTATTGTTTCACGGAACTCTTGCAACTCTTTATCTGTATAATATATTTTCATGCCCTCTCCAAAATCACTTTGTCATTCATTACCTGTCTTGAACGACCATACTTGTTCTTTGTGTCACCTTCATTTTAAAATTTTTTATATTAAAATCAAAATAATTTACTTTAAATCAATACTATAAAAAGTTGCTAGAAGTAAAACTATGGAGTAATTAATACTGCTACTTTGCTGTAAAAGAATCAAAAAAGTGCTCCTTGAAGTCAAAATGGAGAAAAAGGAAAATCACTCAATTTTTTCACGAAAGCATAGCGTGGTTGAGTGACTTTTCCTTGATGAATTCTGGTTTATTTTGAATAAATTTAAACTTTTGTTCTAACTCTATATTTTTATTTTTTTACAATCATTTTGATGGCTTGATTAATTTTTTCCTCATGCAGTTCAGAATCCTCGCTTAAAAGGCAGTTCTTTAGATTTTCCGCAACAATCAGCCCAATCAAGTTGTCCAAACTTGAACGTACCGCAGTTAACTGAGTAACCACATCTATACAGTCTTTCTCACTCTCCATCATACGTAAAACGCCTTGGAGCTGTCCTTCTGCACGCTTCAAACGATTCATCATTTTTTTATCATACTTGTCCATAAAATCCCCCAAAAATTCCTGCTTTATGCTTTAGTAGTATATTTTAAAAAATCAAATGAAAAGTTGCATGTTTGCTTTTTCGCTGTCTCCTATAAATGTAGCAACACCACCATATTCAACAAAATCATAAAGTTCTTCCTTTTCGATTCCCATCAAGTCCATACTCATGGTACAAGCGACAAATTTCACTCCAAGATTATGGGCTTGCTCAATCAAGTCAGGCAGGCTGTCCACATTTTTCTGCTTCATGATGGACTTAATCATCCCTGTACCCATACCTCCCATGTTCATTTTAGAAATTTTGAGTTTGTCGGCCCCATTCGGTAACATCATATCAAACATTTTGGCCATGCCTGATTTTTGGACTTTCTTTTTCTTCAAGACCGAAAGCCCCCAGAAAGTGAAGAAGAGCGTGACATTTTTGCCATAAGCAGCAGCACCTGTCGCAATAATCATCGAGGCTAAGGCCTTATCCAAATCACCTGAGAAAACAACCATGGTCGCACCATCTTTGGTTTCAGTTAAGACAGCTTCCTCTGGTAAAGTGGGAGACTTTACAGTTGACGCACTTGCACCTTTAACAAGGGTTGCGACGACCTTATTTCCTTGAATTTTATTCTCTAACACTGTATTTCCAGTATTTTTCGCCCAAGCTTCGACATCCGCAGAAAAGCCAAAATCACTGGCTTGAACTTCTAACCTCTGACCCTCTTGCATTTTATCCATGCTTTCCTTAACCTTCAAAATAGGTCCAGGGCATTGTAAACCACAGGCATCAACTTCAATCAAGTCACTTGCTGGAGCGTGTGTGTCTGTTTTTCTCCATGCCCTATCAGTCGGCTTTATATCAATCTGACGTAATTCATACCTTGCATGTTTATAGGTTTTATAACCCCCATCAAGGTTCTTAACTTCATAGCCAGCCTGCATTAAAATGCGTGCTTCGTTATAACCGCGGTGTCCTACTTGGCAGTAAACATAAATGGTTTGATTTTTAGGAATCTCACTTAGACGGTCACGAATCTGATTAAGCGGTATTTGTTGACTGTTTTCTAGGGCCCCTGTCGCCAGTTCAAAGTCTTCACGGACATCTAGGAAATAGGCACCAGCAGCCAACAAGTCGTCAACTTCTGACCACTGGAAAGTCCGCACTTTGTTATTTATCATATTATCAACGGTATAACCAAGCATGTTGACAGGATCTTTAGCAGATGAATACGGCGGCGCGTAAGCCAGTTCGATAGAGGCAAGCTCTGTTGCCTTTGCACCAAAACGCATAGCTGTTGATATAACATCGATCCGTTTTTCCACCCCTTCTGTTCCCACGGCCTGAGCGCCTAGTATTTTTCCATCTGGCGCAAAAAAAAGTTTCAAAGCAATCGGAGCCGCTCCCGGATAATAACCTGCGTGTGAGTTGGGATGAATATGTACAGCATGGTATTCGATACCATGATGTTGTAATAAACGCTCGCTATTTCCAGTGCCTGCTGCGGTCAACTCAAATATCTTAGCTACAGATGTGCCCTGCGTGCCTGGATATGCTGCTGGTATACCGTTGATAATATCGGCAACTAAACGCCCTTGGCGGTTGGCTGGCCATGCTAAAGGAATATTTGTCGGATGACCATTGACCGCATCGACTACTTCAATCACATCCCCTATAGCATAGATATCTTGAAAGCTTGTTTCAAGTTGCTTGTTGACTTTAATGGCGCCTTTGAAGCCCAGTTCAACTCCTGCTTCTTTTGCCAGCGTATTTTCAGGAAGAACACCGATAGATAGAATCGTCATGTCCGTTGAAAGAACTTTACCACTGGTCAAGAGCAACTCTCGGCCCTCTTGGCGAAATTCTTTCAAGCCGTCATTCAAGATAAGATTTACTCCATGCATATTGATTTGGGCATGCAGCATTTGCGCCATTTCAAAGTCAATATTTGGCATAACTTGGGGTGCCATCTCAACCAGCTGGACTTTGATACCGAGCTCCACCAAGTTTTCCATCATCTCAAGACCGATAAAACCACCACCGATTACGGTTGCCGTCTGAACTTCATTCTCCTGAATAAAAGCTTTAACCAAGTCCATGTCGGGGATATTACGCAGGCTAAAAACATTCTTTGCATTGTCTAATCCCTCAATCGGTGGCACAATGGCTTTAGCCCCCGTTGAAATAATGAGTTTGTCAAAAGTTTCCTGATAAGTTTCGCCTGTCTGATGATTGAGCACACTGACCGACTTTTCCTTGGGATTGATGGCTGTCACTTCTGAAAAGTTGCGTACATCAAGTCCATATTGCTTATTCATGCCTTCAACGGTTTGCAAGAGCAGATCATCCCGTTCTTTAATGACTTCACCAACATGATAAGGTAAACCACAGTTAGCAAAGGAGATGTACTCTCCTTTTTCAAAAAGAATGATTTCATCGTCTTCATTGAGGCGACGGAGACGAGTCGCGGCCGTTGCGCCACCAGCAACACCACCAATGATCAAATATTTTTTTCCCATCTTTATACCGTTTTCCCTCTCCAAGCCATCATGCCGCCCTTAACATTGGTCACATCAAAGCCCTTTTTCTCCAATGTCTTATAGGCTTTTTTCGAACGTGCACCAGACTGGCAAATGACATAAACCTTAGTATTTGCCGGAGCTGTAAAAGTTTCGATTTGGCCCACGGGAAGATTTCTACTTCCTTTTATATGCCCTCTTGCGTATTCACCGGGCTCTCGTACATCAAGCACCTGTGTTTTATTTTCCTTAAGTTTCTCTGTGAGTTCATCCGCTGAGATTGAGCGGATTTTTCCAAAACCAAACATGCTTCATTCCTCCCTTGCTAAACAGCCTGTCCAAGCTGAAGTTCCACCAAGTACATTAGTCACATCAAGTCCCTTGGCCTCCAAAAATTCGCAGGCACGCTCAGATCGTGCACCAGACTGGCAGATAATATAGCTGCCATTTTTAATTTCGGAAAAGCGTTCTGTTAACTGACTCAGGGGAATATTTTTAGCTGTTGGCACAAAACCAGCTGTATACTCATAGCTTTCGCGGACATCGATCAAAGGCCTATCCTTAAGTAGGGCTTCATTAAGTTCTTGGACTGTAGCAGTTTTCATTTTCTCTCTCCTAAAGATTTTGATAAACCCATTATATACCCTATAGGGTATATTGTCAAATGAGACAACTTTGCAGAACGCCACTGATTTGCCACTGGTTCGGCGTTTTATGTCCCCCTTGAAAAAGAAATTGCTGTAAAAGAAAATGAACCAAAAATTTCTGTTCTCTTGGTTCATTTTCATTGCTTTTATTGATGGATGATAAGAGCGGGGCGGACGCCGCCATTGGCATTGCTACCGTCTACTCTAAAAGTGCCAAGCAGCCGACCAGGGGTGGTAGGCCAACCCACATCCCAAGCACGGCCTGAAGCACCAGGGGTACGCAGCCACCACCAGCTGTTACGTCCACCGACACGTGCCGCATGGTTTCGGAATGCCCTTTCATCAGTAGACAAGTGAACAACATCTGCCAGTGAAAGCGCAAAGGCTTGACGTGTTGAACCTCCAATTGTAGTTCTATCTGCTCTGACCTCATTAAATCTTTCTTCTTCCCATTCTGCTGGTATCCAACGATCACCAATCCAAGGTGCAACTGCCGCATCCTCAATAGCAGGAACTTCTGCTGGAATAGAAACAGGTTGCACTATAGCCTGAACAGCTGGCGTAAGATCATCATAGAAATCCTCTAAAACAGTCGGTTGATCATTAAAGGTCGTATTGCGTATCGCCTCATTCCGGATAATCATATGATTACCAGAACCCATGTTTTCAAGGTAGCGGTACTGCTCCCCGGCCATGGTAAAGATACGCCCCGGACGCATGGTCGAAAAGTCAAAAGCATCCGGTGCACTGTCTTCGTTAGGCAATGGGTT
>NZ_DKXK01000045.1:0-10715 GCF_002492185.1 Lactococcus sp. UBA7128 | reverse complement strand
AAATGAGTGTTTGATGAGAAAAAACCAGTTCAGTTTAGCTGTTAGGCTTACAAAAAAAAAAGAGACCTACCTGTCCCTTCTTTATCCAGTATCATTTTTTATGTTCTTAAGCCACGTCCACGTTCAATAAAATAGTAACAAATAGCATAGAGAGCAACAACAAAACCCAGCAAAACAAGAAGACTAATCCAAAGCGCCACATCTTGAAGACCCAAGAAACCATAGCGAAAACCTGAAATCATGTAAACGATGGGATTTATCTTAGAGATGTCCTGCCAAATCGGCGGCAGCATTGAGATAGCGTAGAAAACGCCCCCCAGATAGGTCAAAGGCTGCAGAACAAAGGTCGGAACAATCGAGACATCATCAAAAGAGCGGGAAAAAACTCCATTCAGTAAACCTGCCAGTGAAAAAAGGAAGGCCGTCAAGAGTAAAGTCACAAGGATGACCAGCCATGAGTTTACCACCAAAGGAACAAAAAGCAAGGAAATAATCGTAACAAACGTTCCTACAAGTAGACCACGTAAACTTCCACCAGCAACAAAGCCTAAGATAATTACGTGGGTAGGTACGGGGGCAACAAGCAGTTCTTCAATATTCTTCTGAAACTTTTGGGAGAAGAAACTTGATGAAACATTTGCATAAGAACTTGTAATGACTGACATCATAATCAAACCAGGAACGATGAATTGCATGTAGGAAAAGCCATTCATATCCCCGATACGCGACCCAATCATTTTCCCGAAAATGATGAAATAAAGCGTTGTTGTAATCACAGGTGGGACTAAAGTTTGCACCCAGATACGCATAAAACGTGTCACCTCTTTAATCGCAAGAGATTTACCTGCTGTCCAGTAAAGTTTAAGCATTCTTCACCTCCTCTTCGTGGGTAAGTTTAACAAAAAGTTCTTCCAAGCGGTTGGATTTATTACGCATGGAGAGGACTTGAACGCCTTGTTCTGTCAACTGCTCAAAGGCAGCATTTATCCCTTGGTTTCGCTCAATCTTAAGCTCCAATGTTTGCGGGTCAATCATGTTCATCGTATAGTCACTGAGTTTTGGAACGGCACCAGTCGCTTTGATATCTAAGACAAAGGTTTCTGACTGCAATTTTGACAAGAGGTTTTTCATGCTTGTATCTTCAATGACTTGTCCTGACTGAATAATTCCGATATTGCGGCAGAGCATTTCTGCTTCTTCCAGATAGTGCGTTGTCAGGATAATCGTTGTTCCTGATGCATTAAGCTGCGCAAGAAATTCCCACATCGAGCGACGTACATCAATGTCAACACCGGCCGTTGGCTCATCTAAGATTAAAAGTTTCGGTTCGTGCATCAAGGCACGCGCAATCATCAAACGCCGCTTCATGCCACCAGACAATCGTCCTGCGCGGTCATTACGTTTATCCCAGAGTTCAAGTTGGGTCAGATATTTTTCAGAGCGTTTGAGCGCCTCTTTACGTGGTACACCGTAGTAGCCTGCTTGGTTGACTAAAATCTGTTGGACTCTTTCAAACTGATTGAAGTTGAACTCTTGTGGTACAAGTCCGAGCTGTTGCTTGGCTTGAACGAGATTTTTATCAATATCATAGCCAAAGACCTTGACCGTTCCTGATGTTTTGTTCACAAGTGAGGTAATGATACCGATAGTTGTTGATTTTCCTGCTCCGTTTGGTCCAAGTAAGGCATAAAAGTCGCCTTCTTCAACGCTTAAGTCAATGCCTTTCAAAGCCTCTGTACCCGAATCATATACTTTTTTTAAATTTTTTATTTCAAGTGCTTTCTTCATTTGTAGCCCTTCATTATTTCTTCTATTTGCTCTACACAGATGCCAAACATATTAAGTCGCTTGAGAACTTGTTTGCCGTTGGCATAGCCTATCCGGAGTTCTTCACAGAGGTATTCACGCCGCTGACGACTGTCGGGGCGAAGAATTAAGCCAAATGTAATGAGGTCTGCCTGAGTTACAGTCGGTGAAACAAGCTTGCCCCCCGTTAAATGTCCTAGAGCTTTTTGTAAATCTTCGTATCTTGCATGCTCAACCCCGAGAGAGCCTTTACCTTTAGGCCGTGCTTCTTCACGCTTCAAAAAGGCGTGCTGGGCCTCAGGTATAGCTTGCATGATAATCTTGCGGATACGTTCCCCTTGAAAGTCTGGATCTGTAAAAACAACGAGTCCGCGTCTTTCTTGAAGCACTTTCAGGCGCTCAATATCCGTAGCATCAATACTGCTGCCCCCAGTTTCGTAAGTGTCTAGCTCATAAAAACGTTTGAGATTAGTGGTGTCGTCACGCCCCTCAACAACAATGACTTTGTCAATTTTTTCTTTTGTCATGATAAGCCAAATACCTTAAGCGCATTGGCATAAGTTTGCTCTGCCACCTCTTCTAGTGTCAGGCCCCGAAGCGCAGCGATTTTTTCAGCTGTATAGCGTGTATAACCTGGCTGATTTTCCTTGCCACGATAAGGCATTGGCGAAAGATAAGGTGCATCCGTTTCGACAAGTATGCGGTCTAGAGGGAGCTTTGAGGCTGCTTCTTGAACGTCCAGCGCTTTCTTAAAGGTAACCACTCCTGAAAATGATAGCATTAACCCAAGTTCTATAAACTTTTTAGCCTCTTCATAGCCCCCAGAAAAGCTGTGCATAATACCGCCACGAGGACCAACTCCCTCTGACTTTATAATCTCATAAGTGTCTTCCAGTGCATCCCGTGTGTGCACGACAAAGGGAACATCAGCTTCCTTGGAAATTTGAATCTGACGGCGAAAAGTCTTCTCTTGAAGCTCCTTCGCCTCCACCATCCAGTGATAATCTAACCCAATCTCGCCCACTGCTAATACCTTATCTTTTTGCAGGTTTTCTAACAAATACTGCTCTGCTGCTTGATCAAAGCTGCCACATTCGTCAGGATGCCAACCAATCGTTGCGTAGCATTCCGTAAACTCTGTAGCAAGCTTCATCGCCCAATCATTTGTTTTTCGGTTAACCCCAACGATATTCATGCGATGAACATCCAGCTCATGTGCCTGAGCGATAATCTCCTTTTCTCTACCTATAAATTCATCCGAATTGAGGTGTGTATGTGTATCAAAAATATCCATTCTTCTATTATAACGTAAAACAAAGTAAATTTTCTCTTAGAAAATTACCTTGTTTTTCTATCAAATTTTACTTTGCTTATGTTCTTCAAGAAATAATGAGAAGAAAAAGTTTCTCCCACACGTTCATTTTAATTTTTTAACTGTCTTGCTCTGTATATCTTCCAGATTATTTCGTTCTTCTTTATAAATTTTTCATCCCCTTTACAGGTCTTTGTCCTCTTTACAAATTTACACTTTGTATTATACAATATAATTACGGATCCGGTTTCAAGAGTCTCTAAAATGAAAATTGCTTCACTAAAAGACATTTAGGAGGAATGTTATGTTAAAACGACTAATGCTGAGTTTTGCTGTTTTGTTGGGTGTGCTTTGTTTGTCTGGTGCACCAAATCATGCTTTTGCATCCACAGTGGGAGCACCACCGTCTTCCCAATCTAATGAAAATACAGACGATACCTTACCTCTTGATACCCCGTTAGTACTCAGGGGCTTTGACTACAATAATAACTTTTTAGGCTATCTGGGATTGACTTCTAGTTTTTTTTTTGGAATTACCTCTACATGGATACCTATGGGGAAATGTATCTAGAAGATGCCGGACATGGTAAATTTTTCATCCGCGCTGGAAAACCCTCTTGGGAAGAGTATGACTATGTAACAATAAGCAGCCGAGGTTACCTGTACTTAGGTACTAAAGAACATGCAGAGCCTTTTACTATCACTTCAGAAAACGATCCTGTTAACCCTGGTCAAAAACTCTATGATATCTTCGACAGTAAGTTCAGAGGCGTAGGCGTGTATGGTAGATATGTCACAGTTGGAGGAGGTACTGTTCCAGTATTTTGGCAGATTATCCCCCAACCTTAATAACACGGCCACAGTAAGCCAGACAAATAAATAGTATCTCTCATCCGGAAAGAAGAGACAGCAGCTACTTAGGAGCAGGTCCGTAAAATGACCGGATAAATTGTTTAGCCACTCCATGAAGTCAAAGTTTCAGACTTCTGTGTTGATTACTTTTAGTTTCTTTAAATAAGAACGTGTTTTCTATTCATGAAATGCACGTTCTTTTGGTATTTTTTTAGATTTCCAACATGTGCCATTAATCAGGTATAATTTTTTTATTTTTAAGTTAGCATCAAAGTATGTGATTTTCCTATGTACTTCGGATTTCTAGCATTTTCTCTAGCCTTTAGCTTCTAAAATAATTGTCCTCCTCCCTTTTAACTTTTCATCAATAAAAAAGTATCCCTTATACATATTTTTATTTGTCCAGTAGCTCTTGTCTTTGAATACACAGCAATATTTCTCCCTTTTCCATGGACTTTTTTACTTATCCAAAACCTTTACATTTTAAGGTTTTATATTTACAATACGCTTATGGATCCGGTTTCAAGAGACACTGAGTGCAAAGTCATTTCAAAATTAGAAGACATTTAGGAGGAATGTTATGTTAAAACGATTGATGCTAAGCATCTTTGTATTGTTGGGTATTGTTTATGTGGCAAACTCACCGACCCATGCGTCGGCAACCACATCTGGCTTGTCTGGAAGTCCTGCTCTAACTTCCCGAGTCAAATCAACACCACCAAAAGATTTACCGCTTAATACTCCCTTAGTATTCATGGGATTCAGTGAAAAGGAATCTTTCTTGGGCTATCTAGGATTATCTGTTAGTTTGAATTGGAATTATCTCCATATGGAACATGATGCAGATGCAGCTAAGGAGATTTATATAGAAGATGCTGGAAATGGCAGAGTCTATCTAAGATCTGGAAAGGCTGACTGGAAGGGATATGACTATGTGGCAATATCTTCTCAAGGCTTCTTGTACTTAGGTCTCAAAGACTATGCAGCAACTTTCGCTGTATCTGGAGTAGACGATGCTAAGAACTCCAACTATAGATTCTATGAGTTTTTCGACAAAGATTTTAGAGGTCTCGGCATGTATGGCGACTTTGCTACGATTGGCAAAGGGACCACGTTTGCAGCTTGGAAGCTCGTGCCCATGCCAAATTCAACTCAGAAACTTAACGGACAGTCTTGAAAGGGCAATCAAGAGAGAAAGTTAGCCTAAGTCCTGCAAGTAAAAAAGGGCACTCAGGTCTCATTTATCACTTTTAGCTTTCCTCAAGCAAGAACGTGCTTCCTCAAAGAAAGCACGTTTTTTGATATTTTCGGAAATTACCATTACTTCAGCAAGCAGCTTGAAACATTAAGAAAGCTCAATTAATCCATATAAAACAAGTCAATTTCAAAAAGTTCTCAGTGTCTCCTTCATACTTAACACTTTCGGTCTTGTTTGCTTTATCATTTCAGATAAAAAGTTCTGATATATATATTTTATATGAAGCAGTCTTGCTTATTTCTCAATTTTCATCTTATTATTTTCCTATCCTTAAACTTTTTTGCCTGCCTGATGTCTTTACATTTCCTACCTTTGTATTTAAAATGCTGTTATAGATTTGTTTTCAAGAATTTTTGGAAGTCTCTCAGATTTAGAAAACAGTGAGGGGAAAATTTATGTTAAAAGGAGCAGTGTTTGGGACGGCTGTGTTAGTGACTTGTATCTTTGCTTCACCTACACATGTCGCTACAGCTAAGTGTCAGAAAAATAAGGCGATTTTTCAAGACCTAAGAACAGAAGAAACTTTACCTCTTGATACGCCATTACTTTTTAGAGTTTATGACTACAACAACCAATTTCTTGGTTATCTGGGCTTAACTTCCTCAAAAGATTGGGACGGTCATGATTGGGATTACTCTACATGGATACTTATAAACCTCTATACTTGGAAGATGCCGGAAATAATAAAGTCTATATGAGGTCTGGTAAACCAAACTGTAGCAAACATAACTATGTGGCCATTTCTTCCAGAGGCTATCTTTACCTAGGGGGAAAAAATATGCCGAAGCCTTTCTCACTTACGAGCAAGACGATCCTATCAATCCTCAACAAAAACGCTATAGATTTTTCAATCATTATTATAGCCCCATAGGGACATATGGAAAATACATTACAACAGGCCTAGGAACAGCTCCAGCAACTTGGAAAATTATAAAGCAACCCTAGATACCATAAGTTTATATCAGCCTGCTTTATTCGGGATAGAAACAATAAAGCGTCCTGTTACAGTTCATTATGCCGCTACATATTTTCTCGAAAACCGGCATGGTTAAAATCATCCAAAAATATCTAAGGAGAAATGTTATGTTCAATCGACTCATCGTAGGGAGCTCTGTTTTATTAAGTGCACTTTGTGTCTTTGCTTTTCCCAAGTCTGCAGTTGCAGCCGCAGATTTTTCTCATAGTCACGTCCTGCTTTCTCAAAATCCAAAGGATGAAGGAGTTCTGCCCCTTGACACTCCTTTATTGTTTAGTGCCTTTGACTATAACAACCATTTTTTAGGGAGTTTAGGATTAACGACAACCCTAGATTGGAACCTCTTGCCTTGGGAATTTCTCTATCTATCTGCTTTTAAGGAGGTTTATTTAGAAGATGCGGGGCAGGGTAAAGTTTATATACGCTCTGGACAAGCATATTGGGAAGGATATGACTATGTGGTAATATCTCCTAAAGGCTACCTCCTCTTAGGAAATAAAAAATACGCAGAAGCTTTTACTGTAATCGCGGAAAGCAATCCTTTCAATCCTAATCAAAAAATTTATGAATTTTTTGATCGAAACTACAGAGGGATAGGAACCTATGGCAAATACATCACCGTAGGACCAGGAACACGACCTACTGTCTGGAACATCGTACGAAAACTTTAGGCATAAGCTGCGACAGCTTCTAAAAAAGAGGGACTTGACACTAAAAAGCGCTTCGGTTCCTGCTCAAAACAGAGAAGATATTATAGGCAACATCCTCTTTCCAGAACTGAGGTCAAGTCTCTCACCGTGCACGATTTACTTAGACACTTGGGCCTCCTCTCATTTATAACAATATAATGTCACTACAGATTTGCTCTCAACATGCAGTCAAATTCATGTCAAAAAATTTTTAGGAGAAGAACTATGTTCAAGGGATTAATTTCAGGAGCAGCCATGTTATTAACTGTGCTCTCTATCTTTGCTTTATCTACACAGGCGATGACAGCCACAGCTGATGCTCATAAAGATAGCACCGCTTCTTTAAAAACAGAAAACAGCTTACCTCTTGATACACCTTTGTATTTTCGTCTCTTTGATTATGACAATCATTTTCTAGGTAACTTAGGCTTGGAAACATATCTAAGTTGGGATCATAACTGGGATTACGTTTCCCTCAGTAATCGTAAAGAAGTTTATTTTAAAGATGCGGGTCACGGGCGAGTTTATATAAGGTTTGGAAATTCTTTCTCCGCCGAGCGTAACTATGTGGTTATATCCTCTAATGGCTCTCTCTATCTAGGAGAGCCAAAAGATGCAACTGCTTTTGCTGTTCTCGTAAAAAGTGATCCTTTCTATCCTAACCAAAACATCTATAAATTTTTCGACAGGAAAGCTAACGAAGTCGGTGTTTATGGGCAATTTGTCACAGTAGGAAGAGGAACAATACCTTGCATTTGGAGAATTGTCCCATCACTTAAGTAACAGTTGTAAAATGCTCCACTCTATGAAAACTTCCTTGGCTGCTTGTTTACTTTTTGATGTGCTGGTAAGCAAAAAACGCCACCATGGGCGTTTATGAATAATTGCATTTTTTAGATGGCATTGCGTAAGCGAGCGCCACCATTTTCCAAGATACGTACGGTACGTGGTAAGAAAGCACGAATCTCTTCTTCATTGTATCCTACATGTAGACGTTTTTCATCCATGATAATCGGACGACGCATGATTTGTGGATTTTCAGAAATGATTTTGATGGCTGCGGATAGTGATAAGTCTTCAAAATCAACACCCAGTGTTTTAACAAAACGGTTACGACTAGAAATGAGCCCCTCAACACCATCATCACATTTTTCAAGAATGCGGCTAATTTCTTCTGCTGAAAGCGGATCACCAATGAGATTACGCTCTTGAAATGGAATGTTGTGATAAGTCAACCAAGTCTTAGCTTTTTTACAACTCGTACAAGATGGGGCTGTATAAATAGTAAGCATCCCTCTCTCCTTCATATTACTTCTTTATATTATTATGGAAAAATCCACAGTCTATATTTATAATACCTAGCGGTATTAGCATTTGCTATTATAGCATAATTGACAGATAAAAAAAAGACCCTTTTCCCTTTTATTCTAAAAAAATCTATCCTATTGGACAGATTTTTAGAAAGTATTTAAATGTTGTAATGCTGGCGTTTCAGCATAGATGGATAAATGTTTTTTGCTTTCTCCAGTTCCTTTTTCTTGGCCTCAATATCCTCTGTAATTTGAACAGAAAAGTTCTCGAAAATTGGACGAGCTTCCTTGAAAATATAGCCTCCATTTTTCAAATCTTGTTCGTCTTCGAAAACAGCCAAGTGCTGAGAAAGATTCTTGAAAAAAGTACTCAAGAAATAAGCTGGAATGTACAAATTATACATAGAAGTGTAATTTTTCAAAAAATTATAGTCATAAAAAGGAACTTTTACATCACTCTGAGGATTTACAATAGCTTCGTCATCTCCAATGATGGGGCGGTTTAGAATTTCAATAATCTTTTGGTTTAAAGTATTACGAACCTCAATCTCGCGTAAAAGTTTCTCGATAGCCAAGCGCTTTTTATAGCGGTTTTCATCATATCGTTTGTAAATATACATCCCTGCAATAAAAAGCCAAGCTCCTGCAATCATAGCAACAAGCATAGAAATAATAAGTTCTGAATTCATACTATTATTATAGCAAAATGACTAATTTTTTAAAACTTATTTCTTTAAAAAATTTTAATCCTAAGCTGTAATTTCGATTTTATTGCCCTCGGGATCAAGGACTACAGCCTCATAATAACCGTCTCCTGTCCTTCTAGGACCTGATAAAATTTCATAACCATTTTCTGAAAACCGCTGAGCACTTTGGTTCACTTCTTGTTCATTGCCCACATGTATTGCAAGATGAGCAAAGCCCAGGCCTTCAGGGAAAACCTCTTGTGTATCTGCTCGGTGCATGAGTTCTATGCGGGCCCCTTCTGCAAAGCTCATAAAGTAGGAAGTAAAACCTGTTTTGGGATTATGATACCTCTTCCCCGCCTTTGCTGAAAAATATTTTTCGTAAAACGCCTTCATTGTTTCCAAGTCCCTTACCCAGATACCTATGTGTTCAATTTTCATCATTTTTCCTCCTGTTCTTATTATAGCCGGACATTCTTTCATGTCAAACGTGCTTATTTTTTGACCTTTTTTGACCTTTAATTTATAATAGAATAAAACATTGAAAAAGGAGACTTATCTATGGGATATTTAGTGCCTACTGTTATTGAACAATCAAGCCGTGGCGAACGTGCCTATGACATTTACAGTCGTTTGTTGAAAGATCGTATCATTATGTTGACTGGACCCGTTGAGGATGGTATGGCAAACTCCATCATTGCGCAACTTCTCTTCTTGGATGCTCAAGACAGTACAAAGGATATTTACCTCTACATTAATACACCTGGTGGTTCTGTTTCTGCTGGTCTTGCTATCGTTGATACTATGAACTTCATCAAGTCTGACGTGCAAACCATCGTTATGGGTATCGCTGCATCTATGGGGACAATCATCGCTTCTAGCGGTACAAAAGGTAAACGCTTCATGTTGCCACACGCAGAATACATGATTCACCAACCTATGGGCGGTACTGGTGGTGGTACACAGCAAACAGATATGGCGATCGCTGCTGAGCACTTGCTCAAAACCCGTCACACTTTGGAAAAAATCTTGGCCGAAAACTCTGGTCAATCTGTAGAAAAAGTTCACGCAGATGCAGAACGCGACAACTGGATGACTGCTCAAGAAACACTGGACTATGGTTTCATTGACGAAATCATGGAAGCCAACAGTTTGAAATAAAGGCAACTCAAAAATCCCATCAGATTGGTGGGATTTTTTCTTTTTCATTTATAGGCTATAATATGCCTCTTTTTTTTTTAGCATTACTGTCTAACTATGAGAGCAGGCCGAACTCCACCAGTATCCAAACTCGGATGTTGACTTGACCAAGCGCCTAAACCTCCGCCAGAACCGACTCTCCAAATACCACTCCCTGTTTCAGAAGAACGAGTACGTAGGAACCACCAGCTAGAACCTATGCCTGCACGATTTTCATTACTTGTAAAAGCAAGTCCTGCACCAGATAGTCGCACAATGTCCGCCATGGAAAGTGCGAAAGCCCGAGGGGTTCCCGTTGAAACAGCTGTACTAATATCTGCTGCAATATCAGGGAAATCATCTAGATTAAGTACCTGCCATCTTGCTGGATCACTCCAATCAAGGTCATAAGGCCTCACATGAGCAGTTGTAAATACATTTGCTACAGGCTGCACCATAGCTTGAACTGCTGAGTCAAGACCAGCATACCAGTTTGTAAGAGCTGTTTCTTGTGCTGCAGGAAGATGACCTCTTAATGAATCATTCCGAATAATCAAATGATTCCCACCCCCTTGATTCTCCAAATAACGGTACTGCTCCCCAGCCATAGTAAAGATGGTCCTCGGTGCCATGATACTAAAGTTGAT
>NZ_DKXK01000027.1:0-4191 GCF_002492185.1 Lactococcus sp. UBA7128 | reverse complement strand
TACCACCGCAGAGTTGACAGAGCCCATTTTCTTTATGGAAGGTGCGAAGCTGGGTCACTTTTGGTACAATAGAGAAGATGATATTACTATTTAATAAACCCTTTGACGTACTCACAAAATTTACTGATACTGACAATCGTAAGACACTGAAAGATTATATTGACATTCCTAATGTATATGCTGCAGGAAGGTTAGATAAAGACAGTGAAGGCTTGCTTTTACTGACCGATGATGGGAAGTTAAATCATAAGCTCACTGACCCAAAGTCCAAATCTTATAAGACCTATCTTGTACAGGTAGAAGGAGAGTTTACAGAAGAAGCAGCTCAAAAACTGCGTGCTGGTGTGCTGCTCAAGGATGGCAAAACCCTTCCGGCAAAAGTTAGACGAGTTTCAGAACCCGAATGGCTGTGGGAGAGAACGCCACCGATTCGTGAGCGAAAATCAATACCCACAAGTTGGGTTGAAATTTCCATCAAAGAAGGAAAAAACCGCCAAGTACGTCGAATGACTGCCAATGTAGGCTTTCCAACATTACGTTTGATACGTACAAAAATCGGTGATTATGAGTTAGGCTCTCTTCCCTTAGGTAAATATAAAATAATAAACTAAAAAAGAGCAAAGGCTCTTTTTTAGTTGCTTAAAAACTGCGTCCACCCCCGGAACCGCCTCCGCCACCAGAGAAGCCCCCACCGCTAGAATCATTATTCCGAGGGATATGCCGGGTCGTGATGAAGGAGTTTACAAGTGTATCGCTACGTTTAGAGAGTTTTAATGCGCCATTTTTTTGATATTCGTAGTTCCAGCGTGCGCCTAGTTTTAGCTGATAGCGAGACACAAGAACAACAACAAATGCGCCAGCTGCAATCAGTGCAGCAATAACAGCGATTAGGATATATGCAGGACGAAAGGAGCGATGAAAAGTAACCTCCCCTGTGTCTGGGTTGACCGAGTACTGACGACCACCAGGGATACCTTGCTGGTAATAGTGATCGACTTGTTCATAAAAGCTTTCGATAGCTTGCCGATAATTTTCATTACTTAACTGAGGCTGGACAACATCAAGGATGGAGTCAATGCGAGAAGAAGTGATATAGTACTTTAAATTTCCAGTCGCCCAGATATAAACTTCACGCTGCCCCATGTCAATCAGGAGAACAATACCATTATTGCCTTGTCCGACTTTATTAGCCAGATAATCAACCGCAAATTCTTTTGGAGGCTGTGTATTGGTCGTTGTTGTAACAACAAAGACACCAGCCTTAGTTTTCTCTGATAGCCTTTGGGCTTCCTCTGTGAGGGCTGATGTTGTGCCAGCCAGAATACCTGCCTGATCATCAATACCTATTTGCTGTGCCTCTACTGCTTTGGAAAAGCCAAACAGCGTCAACACTGCAAATAAGGTAAGAAACAGGGATAAAAATGTTATTTTCTTTTTCATGATACATACCACCCCACAATTAAACCTAAGAGAAGAACAGCAAAGAAGATAGATACTGCCACAAGAATAACTCTGGTCTTGTCGACAGGGAGAATTCCGGCCGTTTTTCCTGTCTGTCCATTCATGGCGTAATAGAAAAGTTTGTCACTGTTTTTCTGACGATAGGTGACGAGCCAGAGGGGTAAAAGCACATAGTCACTTTCCAAATTCTTGATACTTTGTTGAGATTGGACACTGGTAACAGCAGTATAACCTTGGATTGTGTCACGCATCAGCGCTTCAGAATACTGGCGTAGCTCGCTATCAACTCTTTCCTTAATTTCCTCAAACTCAATGTCTCTTTTTTCAGTTAAAAAACCTGAAAGGTATTGATTTTTGAAAGAAACAGCCTTGGATAGGTCAAAAGGCTGAACGGCCCCGACCATCTTTTCAGGCTCATTTTTTTTCAAAGCATTTTTTACCAAATCTTGAAAAGAACTGTCACCTTCACGGATAATATGATACTGCTTTGTTTCCGTATATTCTAAATCACCAACGATCCATACACGGATGTTATTGGCACGAGCCTCTAGTTGACCTTGTAAATCTGCACCGACAACCCAATAAGGAAAGTATACACCTTGAAGTTGCTTGATTTGCTTTTTATCAAAGAAATCTTTCGGGACAAATTTCTTTTTGCCTACCCATTTAAGAAAGGCTTCCTCAGCTTCTTTTTGCTCAATCTGAAAAGGCAAAACCTTTTCAGGGAGGAATTTCCCAGACAAGCGTTCAGATAGCACAACAGGATTGTGACAATAATAGCAAAAAGTAGAAGCAGTAGTTGCCTCTGTTACAATCTCAGCACCGCAAGAAGGGCAAACAAAGAGCCCAACCTGATCGTCAATCTGTGTTTCTGAATGATCAGGTTCTAGAGGAACATCTGGAGCACTTTCTTCTGATAGTCCCTTGTCTTCTTGTTTAGCTTCAAAGGCAGTAACTTCCTCTTCCGTAAAGCTAGATAAGCAATACTGACAATGAAACTTTTGACTTTTAGGGTCAAATAAGAGAGGGCCGCCACAGTTAGGACAGAGATGGGTGAGAACCTTCGACTGGCTCATAATTTACCTCTTTCTGTTCTTTATAAAGGCTTGGCAACGAAAGGTTGACCACATTCCGGACAGAATTTTGGCACACCATTCGCTAAATTAACGACAGCATTACAGGCTGAACAAGCCATTTCAATCTTTAAGTTGGCTGTTGCTTCAGGTTTTTTCTCCCCACAGTTTGAACAGAATTTTCCTGTGTTTTCTGTGCCACAAGCGGAGCATGTCCAAGTATTTTCCGATTTTGATGCAGTCTTTTCTTGTTGAGCCATTTGGGCTTGATTTGAGGCACTGGCTTGACCGAGAACATCACCAGCTTGGTTCATTCCCATGCCCATTCCCATAAAAGCTTGCATGGCTCCACCAGTGTTGCTTCCAGCAGCTTCGATACCGCGAGCCACAGCGCCTTGCATATAGCCTTCACGCACATTTGGATCACCCAGCATTGCACCTTGGTTACGCATGTTGATCAGTTTTTGGCTGTCATCTGTGTAACTGATTGAGCTTACAGCAACAGCGACTACTTCGATTCCGCGAAGCTTGCGCCACTCTTCGTCAAGTGTATCTGCCATATATTTTGAAAGTTCAACAGATTTTGAAGGAAGGAAAGAAACGCGCTCACCTTGCGCTGAGTAGAGGTTGATTGACGTATTCAATGCTGTTAAAAATTCTTGGAGATATTGTTCGTTGATATCTGAAATTTCAACTTGAGTTTGATTTTTTGGAATGGCATTAGCATAGAACAAGATAGGATCTGTAATTCTTATCGAATATGTTCCATGCGTACGGAGAAAGAGTTCCGCATTGTAGAAGTTGTCAAAGTATTGTAAAGGCGTAGCTGTTCCAAACTTAATGCCTTTAATTTCTTGAAGATTAATATAGTAAACTTCTTGTTTCTGGGGTGTCACACCACCAAATTTAAAACGAAAGAAGGCTTCTTGAACAGATTCTTTAAGACCGCCGTTAAACATAGAAGGTGCTGTGTCATTTTTGACCGTATAATAACCTTCTTCAGCGGTATAGTCAATAATCTTGCCACCATCAACTAAGAGCATCATCATATTAGGATAGACATGCACGACAGATCCGTCTGTGATGACATCAGAAGTTCCTTTGCGATTGCTGCCGCGTTTATCGTCCTTGCGCACCATGACACCTTTGGTCATGACGGTTTGATCGGACATATCTTCTGGTTCAATGACTTCCAGCCATTGATCGGCCAATGTGCCTCCAAGGCTACTTGTTGCTGCTTTAATGATACCCATATTTTTCTCCTATCTCTATTTAATTACACGTTTTCATTATACCATATAAAGAAAGGATTTTTTTACAACTCAAGTAGGATTTATTGATTCTTGTAATTCCTTAAAATTTAGGTTATAATACCTTAAAACCTTTAACTTAGTCCAGAGAGGCTAGCAAGGATACGATGAATTATATTTCCCTTATTTTGCCTGCTTCTAGGAGCTTGGTAAAGGAGATAGATGCTTTTTGTACACCTGCAGCGTCTCTGCAGGTGTTTTATTATCATTCTTTCTGCTTTAGCAGATTAGAATGATAATACGCAAGGAGCGGATCGAGTTGTGACCCTTCAGTCATTCTTTCTGCTTTAGCAGATTAGAATGATAATACGCAAGGAGCGAAGCGAGTTGTGACCCCTCAGTCATTC
>NZ_DKXK01000015.1:0-8375 GCF_002492185.1 Lactococcus sp. UBA7128 | reverse complement strand
TTTTATTTTTTTTTTTTTTTTTTCAAAAATTTTACATTTATTTTTCTTGTTTTAACATTTCTCATCCCTATCCAGTTGTCTACACATAAAAAAGACTGAACCAAACCGTTCAGCCTTTAGAAATTTATTATTTTTCGAGTAATCGTATTTTTTGGAGACAACGCTGATATTCTCGCATCATACCTTTTTCAAGATAATAGTCAGCATGGAGTTGGAGTCTCCAGCGATATGCTCGCAATTCTGCCGAAGTATCGTAGCCGAGAAGTGTCAACATAGTAACCCGTTCTTCGATACTCTTCGTAGGGAAGACAGATGGTATATCTACCGTCTTAGTCACACTGGTTGAGCGTTTACGATGATAATAAAGACTAATATTGCTAAAAACGATACGTTCCGCCAAGAGGTAAAGCTTCCATGTCGTATAGTCGTCTTCAACTTTCTCTTCCCACGGATAAATAATGTTTTCAAAAAGACTAGTCTTATAAAGCTTACACCATGGTACAGTAAAACATTGACTGAGACAATATTGTGTATCATATTCTTTAGCAAACCACTCCTCTGGCGTATAAATCTTTTGATAATAATCCTCGGCCTGCAGATGAAAATGAAAAGCTTGCCTCTCCTCAATAAACTCCGTAAAATTGGCAATAGCAATATCGCTCCCAGTTTCAGTTAAAGAATGATAAAGGTATTCGATATGATTAGGCTCCAGCCAGTCATCATTATCGACAAAAAGGACATAGTCTCCTGTGATAAGAGGGAGCGCTGAATTACGTGCTGAACCAACGCCACCACCGCCGAGTGGCTTATGCACCAAACGAATACGCGAATCTTGTCTACGATAGCGTTCACAGACCGCCGCTGAACCATCCGTTGAACCATCGTTAACAAGAATAATCTCCAGATTAGTGTAGGTTTGTTGGATGATACTATCTAAGCAAGGCACAAGATAGTCACCCGCATTATAGACAGGAACGACGACACTTATCTTAGGCATCTTCTCCCCCGTTCTTCTTAAAATGTCGAATCAAATCAAGCTTGGTGCTAATGTCTTGGTAGAGAGTAATTTGGCCAGAAGCCATAGCATCTCGTTGGCATTTTTCGAGTCTTTTTTGGTAGGAGACAAGATGTTGAGTCGCATCATAACCCATAGCGGTAAGTAGGACAATGCGCTCCTCAGCGTTACGAATCATTCCCTCAACGTCCGTCTGCATACTATTATGAGAAAGACTCGTTGCATGTTGCGAATAATAATATAACCCTTGATTGATAAAAGCAATCTTATTGGCCTTGAGATAAAGCTTGTAGACTGTTGCATCATCCTCACGTAAACGGCCTACTGGAAAAACAAGCCCCTCAAAAAGTTCAGCTTTAAAAAGTTTAAATGTTGTTAATGTGAATGCTAGAAAGAGGTTGTTTTTAGGTACATTTTCCTGGTCAAGCCACTCTTGCACCGTATAGACCTTCTCAAAGAACATCTCAGAGGTGATAGAAAAAAGAAAACTTTGTCGTTCTTCATTAAACGAGTTGAAATTACAAATAGCAATATCGGCATCGTTATTTTTAGCCGTCTGATAGAGCCGCTCTAGATAGTTAGGCTCGACAAAGTCATCCGAATCAACGAAAGTAATATAGTCACCACTCGCTAATTCAATACCACGATTTCGTGCTGCTGATGGTCCAGCATTTTCTTGATGAATGAGATGGATACGCTGATCTGACTCAGCATATTCTTCACACAGTAAGCCGCTCCCATCTGTAGAACCATCGTTGATGAGAATAATTTCAAAGTTTTGATACGTTTGGTTCAGGAGTGACTTCATACAACGTCTTAGGTAGGCAGAAGTATTATAAACAGGAACAATGATACTAATAACTGACTCTGAAGACATCAGATTTTCCTTTCTTTCAATTGATGATGTAATTTTAGCTAAAATTTGACTCTCATAAAGACTGTCCTTTTCAAATACAATCGCCTCATCATAGTTAAATTCTGCTGTATGCTTATGATTTAATTTAACCTTATGAGTAGCTTTCATCTGAAACCACTCGTACTCTGAGTCGATATGACCGAGATCAATGGCCTGATAACCTTGCAGCATCAAGTCATAAGCAAGAACTTTTGCTGTTGGTCCAAGCATCAAAAGAACGAGTGCTTCCTTAGGCACACGCTTAACCTCTTCCAAAATAAGGTCATACTGGGCAAAAGCATTTCGCGAAGGACAGATGATACGAGATATAGACTTAGCAGCCGCAAACAAGTCATTACCCACACCAGAACATGATGCTTCTCCCTCAACAATGACAATATCCCGATTCCTCCAGAGCTCCTTTAAAGCATCAAAGGAGCTCTGCGCAGGGCTCTTATCCACCAAGTCAATGTAAGGGCGTGAGATAAAGGTTGAACCGTACCACGATGATTGACACGCCTTCAGGTAGAAATCGCCATACTTGGAAAAATGGTCAGCCCAAAAGGCACGCGCATTCGTATTGTAGCGTTCAAGATTGTTGAAAACATCTGGTAAGCAAACCATGAGTTTCTCATCACTCTGGCGGCTTAAGATCTCGCGCAAACGCCCAGCAAGTATCTCATCATAGTCTTGGTATGGAATACTGTGCCCCATCATGATATCGACTTCACCATCTCCAAAACGTGCCACACTCGCACCATGCGTTTGGACAAAAGATAAACTCTCTAATATTGGCAGCACAGTGATTTCTGATAAAGTATTTTTCTTAGTCACATAACACCTCAAATACCGCATTAGTTAACAGGCGGCGCGCAAAATACCCGTGCCGCAAAAGAGGATTGAACGCTCTCACCCGTTCAACCATTTTCTGATAAGTTTCCTCCGTCATGTCTCGGACGATAGTCGTCACCTCGTCCAAACTATCCACAACAATTCCCAGTCCATTTCGCTCAATAAGGTCCTGATTAGCGATACCTCGCTGTACAAAAACAGGAATACCTGCTGCTAAGAAAGCCCCGAGTTTATAAGGACAGTAAAGTTTTTGATAGTCCTTATCATGGTCATCCATCCAGACCAACCCAAAGCCACCACGTGACAGCTCTAGAAGTAATTGTTCATCGGGCATATATGGATGATGATAAACATTACTTGGTAATGCCACATCCTCACGTGAGTAAAGATGAAGAGGAATATCATAGTGCCATTGTTTCACAAAGCTGAAACGCTCCACTGACCCTGGAAAATGCAACCGTTTTTCAAAGACAGCTGGTAAACTTGGCACAGTCGTTGGATGATCCCACATTTTTTGGATGATGGCTTTTTTGACTGTGAGTCCCTGTTCTCTCAGCTTATCTAACATTTCTTGACTGGGAACAATGATAAGATCGGCCTTGTTATAGTAAGCAATCGTCCGTTCCATAAGATAATAATTCCCCGCAAACATTAAAGGAACCACATCATGCACAAAGACGATGATTTTTACACGATAGAGACGTAACTTGTCCATGAAGCGCTCGTCAAAGGATGTCGTATTCCAGGTTGGGGTTTGAAAAATGACAACATCACCCTGCTGCAGACCTGCTACGATACCATCCAGCCGTTTGGACAGTTCGACAGGTGAATCAGCTGTGATATCATAGCGGTAAATACCAAGCTCACGGTAACCCAGTGCTACAGCAATATCAGTAACCATATTTTGTGCTAACTGAGCAGAGCTTGCTAATCCATTGATATTTGTTATATAAACTCGCATTAATCCTTATATTTCTCCATTAAACGTAGACGTAACTCTAATTCCTTATAAGCTGGAATGTCGCCATTTCGTAATTTACTGTCACGATTGAGTTGGGCCCGCCAGAGATAAGCCTTAACTTCTCGTGAAATATCCCAACCAAGAAGACCCAAAACAGCTATTCGCTCCGCCACAGGCTCTACATCAAAAACTTTTGCTTGATCAGTCGTCTGTGTCATAGAACCTGCGTTCACACGGTAGACAAGACTCGAGCGATTCATATAGGCGATACGGTCAGAAAGGAGATACAACTTCCATGTTGTACGATCATCCTCGCCAAAGCCATTTTTTGGATAAGTAACATATTCAAACAAGGATTTCTTGTAAAGTTTACCCCAAGGCACTGTAAAACATTGGCTGAGATTATGTGGTGCACCGTATTGGTAAGCAAACCATTCTTCCGGCGTATAAACTTTTTCGTAGTAATCCTCATCACCAATGTGTAATTCATAACGCGCTTCATCCTCATAGTAACGCGTAAAGTTAGCAATCGCTACATCGCTCTGAGTACGTGTTATCAACTCATACAAATCGCTGACATGGTTAGAATCAATCCAGTCATCCGCATCTAAAAATAAAATATAATCACCTGTCGCCACCTCTAGAGAGGTATTGCGCGCAGCACCCAGCCCCCTATTTTCTGAAAGGTGAACAACCCTAACCCTCTCATCCATGGCTTTGAGTTGCTCACAAATCAAAGCCGACCTGTCTGTCGAACCATCATTAATTAAGAGAATTTCAAGGTCAGTATATGACTGTTGAAAAACGCTCTCAACACACTGTTTCACATACGCTTCTGCATTATAAACAGGAACAATGACACTAATTTTAGACATTTTAATCTCCTTCATATCAACAGTTACCCCTATACTATCATGCGCCCGCCATTTTTTCAATGTTCAGACATCTATTATAAACACTCATTAATAAAAAAGTGCACTGCTTTTTAAAAAGAGAGAGCTCCAAAGCCTTATTTAAAGCCATTACATTCTTGCAAACTTTGATATATTTTCTGGCTAGAAAGCAACATGTAAAAAAAGCGGGCTAATTAGACCCGCTGTATTTTACGCGTCAATGAAAAACGCCTCAAAAATCCCTCTTTTGATTGAAGTCGCGTTGTTCTTGAAGGCGTAACTCTTCCAGTTCTTCTCTTTTTTGTCTTAGGCTAAAATTATAGTTTTCTAAAACTTCCTCAAAAGGTTGACTCAAACCAGAGGGAACTCCTTCATCAAGCTCTCCATAAAAACTGTAGACATGGTCAAGAAGCTGTTGTGTTGTTTGCCTCATTTTCATTTGATAATCGTCCAACAGCTCTTCCGCCTCCTTGAGTTGTTTCATGTTGGCAGCATGTTCCTCTTCAATTTTCCATCTTGTATTATTATCCATGCGTTCATCAGCCTTTCTGATACATTATTTAATCGGACTTTTTAAATCCGGCTCAAATTTTTTGGACGTGAGATGCCTCTCTGCTGCCTCTGC
The DNA here is from genome assembly GCF_002492185.1 of Lactococcus sp. UBA7128. Lineage (NCBI taxonomy): Bacteria > Bacillati > Bacillota > Bacilli > Lactobacillales > Streptococcaceae > Lactococcus > Lactococcus sp. UBA7128. The sequence continues at coordinate 3,134 of NZ_DKXK01000015.1, read as the reverse complement.
AACTTTTCCAGTAAGGCCCTCTTTAAAACTTGACACTACTGTTTTCCCTGCAAAGTCTTTCATTTTCGCTTTTCGTTTTTCTAGCTTTGCCTTTAAAGCAGTATTTTCTGCCTCTATTTTAGACTTCTTAGCTTCTATAATACATTTTATTGCCTGTCTTTCTTGCTCTTTCTGAGCTTCCTTAAATTGTTGGTCCAGTGCAAAAATATCGAGATAGGCATTTGTTTTATATTGATTTGTCATTTCGTTGCTCCCCAATTTACTCGCGTTTGATTCATCAGTGTATTAAAACCTGCTGCCCCCTGAGAGTCTACTTGTTCAATATTCTGTACAATTTTCATTAAGGTTGCAGAGAATTCTTCAATTTCGGTTTGAAAAGTTCTTGCTTCCTGATTCGTATGTGCTTCAATATCTTTATCCCAAACGCTTGGAAGTTCAAGTTCAGTCAACAAGGAAAAGACCTCACTCGTCTCCAAGTAGTGCACAACATCACTGATAGCTTGAATCCCTTCCTTAATTTCTTTTTGAATTTTTTCTAAAGCATCTGACAGATCTGTTTTAACTTCATTTGTAAACTCTTCCGCCCGAATCATGGCATCTTGGGCAACACATTGTAACAACTCTACCCTCAATTCAACTTTTTGACTTCCACTTGCAGTTCGAATTCTATTTTGATAGTCCGGAATGTGTTTCGCATTCCATACTTTTGCTTTTTTATTTGCTTCAGAAACGATATCTTGATAAGATTTCTCAAACTCATCGTAAATTGCCTTGGCTGCAGCTGCTGTCAACCCCAATGCGATCAAAGCTGACACCCCACCTGATAGGGCCGCAAAAATCACCAAAGCCGATACACCTGAAATTCCTGCTGCTTCAATCTTTGAAACAGATTTCTCAATTAGATTTGCAAGCTGGTGACCTGCCGTTAACATTTCAGGATGAAAATTCTTGCTTGCCACTAAAGGGTTGTCATAGGCATCCATTTGGAATTCGCCAAAATCATGACTGCTCATTTTATCAAAAGTCGTACTAAAGTGTACAGGTACAATCACATTGACATGGCCAAACCGCTCTTCATAAGGTGCTGTCCGATTTAACATGCTTACCATATCAAAAGGATTGACATAATACGTTACTTTTTCACCAACTGCTTTAATCTCCTTATCTGAAAGTCCCATCTTTTTTAAGCTTTTGGTGACATCTGGACCATCAAACAAGACCACTTTTCCGATTGTATTAAAATCTTTTGGATAATCATGATAAAGTTTTGCGACCGCCTGCGCCGAAACCATTGTACCAAGAGAATGCCCAGTAACATTGAGCTTAGCACTAGGCGCTTGCTTTTTAATCTCCCCTATTTTAGAAACAAGGGCTTTATTCGCAAGTTTTGCTTGGGAAATGTAAGCATTGGTGAGTGCAAAGTTCCCGTCATTTACTACCCAGTCATTCAAATTTTCTATAGACATACTGTCGCTTCCACGCACCGCCAAATAGGTTTCCTTAGTTTCTTTGTTAAGTTTTGGAGTATCTGTCACAAAGTAAGCATTAAAACCTGCTTTTTCATCTGTCAATAATCCTTTTTGATAAGTACTGGTCACATAAGATTCTGTATGAAATCCTCCATTAGGATTAGGAACTCGTAAATCTGTAGTTACTTTCTCAATATGTAAGGTTTTATCCGGCTGAAGATAAACTACCCCATTGTTAGGAAGATTGGTCCCACCACGGACTTGCACTTCTCCTTTTTTGTTCAAAGCATTTTCGGAATAATTAATATATTTTTCTTTCTTTGCATTAGCTTTAGTCGGAAAATTCTTAGGGCGGCCATTATAAGCAGATTCAGCTAAGTTAGCATAAATATTATTGAAATTTTCTAAATTACTCATAAGGTTTTGCTCCCTCATCTATCGTAAAATCTTGCATCTGATAAAAATCATTCATATTTGGGAAAGATTTTCTACTCTCTAACTCAAAACCAATTTGAAAGTTTGAGTCTTCTATTTCATTGAATTTCCCATAAATAGTCAATATCCATCCTGCACCTTGTGGGGTGCCGTTGCCTATTTCTTGAACCTCAACAGTATCCCACTGCCATTGAACAGATTTTATCTTAGAATTCCAACCTTCCACTGCTTCCGTCATTTCTTTTTCATGTTTCTTCAAATAAGCAATTTGGTCATTTTTTGATGGTGTTGTAAAGTCTTTTGTCAAAAAAATATCAAACGGCGTTTTAAGCTGTGTCATTGCAGTAATCCCTCCAATCAATAAAAGAATAGAAATCACCAGTATCCATTTACAATTTATTTTTTTCTTATCCATTCTCTATTCCTTTTAAAAAAGTAGTCTCCTCAGACTACAAATTTCTTTGATTTAGAAGCCAAAACTTTGCGCATCCTGTGCATCACGTTCTGCAACTGTGTCCGCATATTTGTTGAGTTGTTGATTGATACTTTCTAGCAATTCTTCAAACTTTTGAACATTTTGATAGAGTTGGTTATATTGCTCCAAGTAAGCTTGGAAAGCTTGACCTTTCCACTCTTCCGCGATTGTGTTGTTCATCGAATTTACACGTTGAATCGCTTGCTCGATTTCTTCCTTAGATTGGATATAAACTTGCGCTTGTTGTTTGAGTTCTTCAGGTGTAACACTAATTGTTGCCATTTTTATTCTCCTTTAAAATAATATAATATATATAATAAAAATTATTACCCTATTTCATCGAGATATTCTTCATCTCTTTACTTCACAAGAAAATATTGTATAGAAAAATGAGAAAATACTATTGTTTTTCCATAATATTATTTTATCACCCTTGTTCATCTTTTGTCAAAAAACAAGTTAAAATTTTTCACTTTTTCATTTTATTTATATGCTTCTTCTTTCTCTAGCTAGACTTTTCAACTAAAAATTGTAGTCCTGAGAGCTTCGAGTAGCTCATCTTCTGAAAGAGTAAATAGAACGCTTCAAAACACAACGATAAAAACGCTCAACGACAGCATTCTTTAGTGTCATCAAGCATTTTTATCTAAAAATCGGATAATGGAAGTGCTCTCTCATCTCTATTTTTCTCAAAAAGACTTTAAAAAGTCGAAGTCCATGCACCGTCTTGATCGCGGAGGAGCATAGCTGGGGAT
>NZ_DKXK01000066.1:0-11520 GCF_002492185.1 Lactococcus sp. UBA7128 | reverse complement strand
TCATACAAATTCTTGCAATTTAAAATATTTTCATATATAATAAATTTTAAATTTGAGAAGGAGAAAAAATCACATGAGCAAAGCACCAACATTGACAGTCTTTTACTTTTGGCACAGATAAGTTGTGTTTATGCTCGGCATAGATACAGCTTTTGAGTATTCTCAAAAAGTATCTGTGCCCGTGATTAAAAGCCGGGTCTTGACCCGGTTTTTTTCTTTTCAAATTGAGCAATTTTTTAGTTTTTTAGTAAGGCATAAAGCGACTCGGAGAGTGCCAAGCTGGACTTTATCCTTTTGTGAAGAAACTAAAAAGATAAAAATAATAGAAATGAGGGATTTTACTTGGAAAATTCTAAGCAAAAACTGAAGTCTTCAATGAAAGCAAGACATGTGATTATGTTATCACTTGGTGGGGCTATTGGAGCTGGTTTGTTTGCCGGTTCAAGCAGTGCTATACAAGCCTCAGGTCCCGCAGTAATGTTAGCTTATCTGTTAGCTGGCATAATCCTCTATGTCGTGATGTATGGTGCGGGTCAGATTATTCTGCATCAAAAAGAGACGACTGTGGGTCTAGCTGGTCTTATTGCACCCTATGTAGGAAAAAGATTTGCCCACTTTACAGACTGGGTTTACTGGTCATTGTGGATGGCTGCTATGGTGGCTGAGTCTGTAGCTATAGCTCAATTTTTAGGCGTGTGGCTCCCACAAGTTCCGTCATGGATTTTTGTACTTATTGTTGCTATTATCACTTTAGGGCTCAACCTCTACTCGGTACGTGTCTTTGCTGAAACAGAATACTGGTTAGCTTGGGCAAAAATCATGGTTATTCTTATTCTTATCGTGGTTGGCCTCTACTTGGTCGCTGTACAAGTTTTTCACCTTGGACTAAGTGAGGGACTAGGTCAAATGAACAAATACGGTGGCTTTATGCCAAATGGCATGAAGGGTGTTTTCAATGCCATGCTTATTGTTATCTATTCTTATGGGGGTTCCGAGCTCATAGCATTAACAGTTTCAGAAGTAGAAAATCCCAAAAAAGCAATACCTAAAGCTATTCGTGGTGTTATTATGCGTATTTTCTCATTCTATGTTATTCCTATGTTTATCTTTGTAGAACTCTATTCTTGGAAATTTTTGAGTAGTACTCAAAAGAGTCCCTTTGTTTTGATTTTTGAAAAGTTAGGTATTCCTGGAGCAGCTCTTATTGTCAATTTTGTCATTATCTTAGCCCTCTTTTCAGTGATTAATTCTGCGGTTTATGCCACATCTCGTTCGGTTTATTCTCGAGCTAAAGATTCAAAAGGTATCATGGGAAAAACACTTGGTAAACTGTCAAGCAAGCGCGTTCCCGTCCCAGCGATAATTTTTTGTTCAGGTATGCTCTTTATTGGGGCAATCCTCTCCTTTATTTTTAAAGATAATTTATTTGTATACTTAGCAGGCTCAATTTCTTATACAATACTTATCGTATGGATAATGCTTCTCATCTCCGCGATTATTTTTTATTTTAAAACTGGAATAGGGGGCTGGTTCATCAAGGCAATTTCAATCCTTACATTGCTTGTCCTACTTATCATAAGCTACAAGGTTGTTGTCTCAAATCCTTGGGGGATTTCTGTATTTGCCTTAGTGGTGTGTGTACTCAGCCTCTTGAGCTACCGCGAAAAAACCGTTTCCGAGGTAGCCTAACGCCTGTATAAAACAGAGTCAAGTATTTTTCTTGACAGTATATTACTGTTTTGATAAACTTACTCTAACAATAAAAGTGAGGTAAGGTCTATTGAAATTATAAGTCATGAAATTTGAAAAAATGTTAAAAGCGGTTAAGCAGTGTATCCGCAAGAATTTTTTCGTGTTCATGATTTATAGAAACTAGACCTTCAGAAATAAAGCCCCTTTTGTGGCGCATTTTGAACTCTTTTTCTCTATTTTTGTGGATGCGAAATATAGAGAAAAGGAGTTTTTTAATGTCCCCAAAGCAAAAAATAATGCAGGAAAAATTACAGGTAATCAGGTCAAAACAAAAGAAAATGACTGTGCAGACAGGCAAGCAGGTTCAGAACAAGGGCTTGAAAAAAGCAACCAAACCTCACGGTCATCATACGCATTATTCGATTGGATTTTAAACAAGGAGGAAACTATGAAGCAACAACTGAAACAAATACAAGCATATCGCGTAACAGTATCGCTAAAGGTCAATAAACTCACATAGAAACCCTATCTGTTCACTAATCGCGGCAGAAACGGGTTTAGACAGGAGGCATATGTCAAACATTCAAATTAAGAACTTAACTTTTGCTTACACGGATCAGTTGATATTTGATAAGGTAAGTATCAATATTGATGACAAATGGAAACTGGGTTTAGTGGGGCGTAATGGTAGAGGGAAGACGACACTTTTAAAGATTCTCGTCGGTGAAACAGAAGCTAATGCTGAGGTGAAAACCAGCAAGAGTTTTGTCTATTTTCCACAAACAGTTAAAGATAAAAGTCAGTTGACTTTGTTTGTCTTGCAAGAGCTAGCAGATTTTGAACAGTGGGAGTTAGAACGCGAACTTACCTTACTGGATGTCGATTTGGATACTCTTTGGCGTCCTTTTAGGAGTTTATCAGGAGGTGAGCAAACAAAAGTTTTACTGGCTCTTCTCTTTTTAGATGAGCAAAATTATGCGCTTATTGATGAACCAACCAACCATCTGGACAAAGCTTCAAGAGATAAGGTGGCTGCTTATCTCCAAGGAAAAGCAGGCTATATATTGGTTTCTCATGACCGCAATTTTCTAAATCAAACGACAGACCATACGCTAGCTATTGAGCGTGCTGATTTGCACCTGTATGCGGGAAATTTTGCGCTTTATGAGGAAGAAAAAAGATTGAGGGATATTACTGAAAAAGCTCAGGATGATAAGCTCAGAAAAGAAATCAGCAGATTGAAACAAACCGCACGTGAAAAAGAAGCTTGGTCGCGTAACCTTGAAGCGACAAAATCACGCCGAAAAAGAGGTTTTGATTCGGAAACTAAGCGTGTGGATAAAGGATTTATAGGACGGAAAGCGGCAAATATGATGCAAAAGTCTAAAAATCTAGAAAAGCGTATGAAAGAAGATATTGCAGATAAGGAAAAACTTCTAAAAAACTGGGAGGAAGTACCGGGATTAGCCATGCATGTTCTGAGGAGTCACCAAAAACGCTTGTTGAAAGTCGAAAATTTGACAGCAGGCTTTGAGCATTTCCTTTTTCAACCTGTTTCATTTGATATAAACCAAGGACAGGTCATTGCTTTGACAGGGGTGAATGGTATCGGAAAATCCTCCTTGCTTCATGTATTAACCAGAACATTTTCCGGCAGATATGAAGGAACTTTTGATATGGCTCATAATCTAATCCTTTCACAAGTTCGGCAGCTTGCAGATAACAAAGGATTTTTGAGTGATTTTGTCAAAGAGGAAAATCTGGAGTTAGAAACTTTCCTCAATAACTTACGTAAACTAGGTGTCGAACGTAATGTTTTTGAACAAAAAATTGAACATATGAGTCAAGGGCAGCAACGAAAAGTTGAATTAGCAAGAGCCTTAACGCAGCCTGCTCATCTCTATCTTTGGGACGAACCGCTCAATTATCTAGATGTTTTCAATCAAGAACAAATTATTGAGATGATAAAGCGAGAGAAGCCAAGTATGCTTGTCATTGAGCATGATCCATATTTTGTAGAGCAAGTAGCAGATATCAAAATTGAGTTACATAGGAGCAAGGGATAAAAAGTTTAACATGCTGTATCTCTTGACAGATGAAATAGTATGTAAAGAGCAAAAAACATCCGTTTTAAGCGGGTGTTTTTACTCTGCAACTATAAAATTAATACTCTTAAAAATACAAGGAAGCCTTAACAAGCTTTCAGAAAAAATTTGAACACCCCAAGGGAGGTACGATAAAGCTCATCTTGTATCTAATATCATGAAAAATCAGAAAAAAAGAAAAATTCGAAATAAATTGAACAAAAAAGGACAAATGGTGTATAATTGTCTAAAATATAATTAATAGGAGGAATTATTTCATGATCAAGTTAATAGGTGTCTTGATTGTTTTGATTGGGTTTGTTTTCAAGATAGAAACCTTATTTGTTGTTGTTCTTGCGGGTGTTTCGACTGGACTTGTTGCTGGTTTGAGCATTCAGGAGATTCTTACAATTTTGGGGCAGTCTTTTGTGGATAACCGCATGGTTTCCCTTTTTGTGTTAACCCTTCCCGTTATTGGGGTTCTAGAGCGAAACGGTCTTCGCCAGCGTGCAGTTGAGCTTATCGGACGTATGCAATCTCTCACCACAGGTCGGATTACACTCTTTTACGTTTTTGTTCGATTTATCGCAGGAGCTATGTCTATCCGTATCAGCGGGCATCCGCAGTTTGTGAGACCTCTGATTCAACCGATGGCAAAAGCAGCTGCAGTAAGCAAATATGGTGACGTTGAATCAGAAGACGATAACATTAAAGCTCTCTCAGCCGCAGCGGAAAATTACGGTAACTTTTTTGGGCAAAACTTGTTTGCTGGCAGTGCCGGAGTGCTTTTGATTACCTCAACCTTGTCAAGCTTCAATTACAATGTTACAGCGGTTGATGTGGCAGTAGCCAGTATTATTATGGCTGTACTTGCTTTTGTTGTGACTGCTGTCCAGTTTATTCTTTATGATCGAAAACTTTTGCGAAAATTCGGAAAGAAAGGGGAAAATTAGTCTATGCAAGCTTTTATTGATGTTTCTTTAAATGTATTTTATGTTCTAATGGGCCTGCTCATGCTTTATATGGCTTATAAAGCCTTCACTACAATTCAAGGTGTAAAACGTATTGGAACGACAGTCTTTTGGATTCTTATCGCTTTGCCTTTTATTTTAGGTGCACTTATTCCAGCTTGGCTGATTGGTCTTTTTGTCGTATTGAGCAGCTTACTTACACTCAGCAAACAGGTCACTTTCGGGAAATATAAATCGTTAGATGAGACGTTTGGACAAAAGCAGTCTAAGCTGTTAAAAAATAAAATTTTCATCCCTTCCTTCATTCTTGCCTTTGTTGCTGTTGGGATTGCGATGGCTTTAGGTAACTATGCTAATTCATCGCTCTTTGCTATTGGTGTGTCTTCGCTTGTTTCTCTACTTTTTGCACTGATAATGACGAAAGCGAAAGCCACAGAGTCTGTCGAGGATGGTGCGCGCCTTTTTGATTCGATGGGACCAGTCGCAATTTTACCTCAGTTGCTTGTTGCTTTGGGCGCTCTGTTTACAACAGCAGGAGTAGGTGAAGTCATTTCACAAGCCATCACTGGTGTAGTCCCTGCGGATAATCGTTTACTCGGTGTTGTGGCGTATGTTTTAGGGATGGTTATTTTTACGATGATTATGGGAAATGCCTTTGCAGCTTTCTCTGTAATTACTGCGGGTATTGGTATTCCCTTTGTTCTTTCCCAAGGTGCAAATCCAGTTATTGCTGGAGCTTTAGCACTTACAGCAGGTTATTGTGGCACTTTGATGACCCCGATGGCTGCTAACTTTAATATTGTACCAGCAGCCTTACTTGAGATGAAAGATGAAAATAAGGTGATTAAAATGCAAGCACCTGTAGCGCTTGCTCTCATCGTTCTGCACATTCTCGTCATGTATTTCGTTGCATTTTAAGTACTAATAAGGAGTTTATTATGAAAATATTGTTAACAGGCTTTGATCCCTTTGGTGGAGAGAAACTTAACCCAGCTGAGGAAGCTGTCAAGCGTGTAGCCTCAGAAATCAATAATGCTGAAATCATTAAACTAATTATTCCAACCGTTCGTTATAAATCACTGGAAAAGATTGAGGAAGCAATTGAAAAACATCAGCCAGACTTTGTTGTAAACATTGGGCAAGCAGGTGGACGTTATGCGATTACACCTGAGCGTGTAGCGATTAATGTGGATGACTTTCGCATTCCAGATAATGAAGGCAATCAACCGGTTGATGAGCCTGTAAAGGAAGGAGGTGCTCCTGCTTACTTTTCAACACTTCCCGTAAAAGCTATTGTTAGCGAACTTAATAAAGCAGGCATTCCAGGCACACTTTCAAACACAGCAGGAACCTTTGTGTGTAATCATGTTTTTTATGGTGTACGCCACCTTCTGGAAGAAAAATATCCGAATGTCAAAGGTGGATTTATCCATATTCCTTATGCGACATCACAGGTGATTGACAAAAAAGATACGCCTTATATGTCATTAGACGAAATTGTTAAAGGGATAGAAATAGCATTGGATGCTTGTACACGTTATACAGAAGATTTGCGAACTATTGGTGGAGAAATATGTTGAACAAAGTGTTTGTCTATGGGAGTTTGCGTACAGGCATGTTCAATTATGACAAGTATTTGAAAGGCGAGGTTTTAGAAAGCTATCCTGGGAAGATTAAAGGAAGCTTATTTCACATTGAAAATAAAGGCTATCCCGCAATCATCGAGGGAAACTCGGAAATCTTAGGAGAAATCTTTATATTGAAGGACTTTCCAAAGAACATTGCAGTCCTTGATGAGATGGAGAATTTTTTCTCGGATAATCGTGATGAAAGCGAATATCTCAGATATATAGCACAGGCTCAGTTAAGCGATGGGCAAACGGAACAGGTTTATTATTATCACTACAATTCAAGCGCAGCTGTTAATACAAATGACCAACTTATTCCAGTTTATTCGGGGGATTGGCTAGAACATATGGCTGGCTAACAACAGTAATAATCTGCCATATGAGCTATTGGTGGCAGGTTTTAACTTCAAGAATATACCATTAAGTACCCATGGCGAGCCCGTGGGTATTATCATTCTTTTTGCTTTAGCAAATTAGAATGATAATACGCAAAGAGCGCAGCGAGTGGTGAACCTTTATCATTCTTTTTGCTTTAGCAAATTAGAATGATAATACGCAAGGAGCGCAGCGAGTGGTGAACCCTTCTCATTCTTTTTGCTAAAGCAAAGAGACTGCTGATACGCAAGGGGCGAAGCAAGTTGTAAACCTTTAAGCGAACCTTCAGTTTAGATTAAATATTTGTTTGCTGCCTGTGTTATAATTGGATAAGAAGAAATTTAGAAAAGGAGTTTTATTTTGGGTCTTGTTGCCATCATTGAATTATCTATTTTTGTCTTAAACTTCTTTTTGTCAATGACGATTATTTTCAGAGAGCGTAAAAGTACTTCAACGACATGGGCTTGGCTTTTTGTCGTTAATCTTTTACCTATTTTTGGTTTTATTTTGTATATTCTAGTGGGGCGCGGGATTGCGCATTACCGTATTTTTAGAGTGCAGCGCGCTTTCCGTGTAGGTTTTGAAGAACAGTTAAAGCGCACCTGGCGGGTTTATGAAGAAGAAGGATTTATCAAAAGAATTACACGAAATCATGGCATTACGCAGCTTATTCATATGCTTTTTGTAGAAGAAAAGGCAGTTATTTCTTCAAATACAGGCGTAAAAATTTTTACAGATGGACGTGCAAAGTTTGATGCCCTTATCGAAGACATTCGTAATGCAAAGCACCATATACATTTAGAATATTATATTTTTCGAATGGATAATCTGGGTAAAGAATTAACAGATGCTCTTGTTGAGGCTGCTCAGAGAGGAGTTGAAGTACGTCTTTTAATTGATGCTTGGGGAAGTAGTAAAACAAAACCGCAGGAGTTTGAACAGTTGACGAAAGCTGGCGGAGAAGTTTCGTATTTCTTTCCACTGATATTGTCCTTAATTAACCCACGTACCAACTATCGCTTGCATCGAAAGATTGTGGTTGTTGATGGTCAGATTGGTTATACAGGAGGGTTTAATGTTGGTGATGAATATGCGACTGAAACGGAGAAGTTTGGCTACTGGCGTGATACACATCTTCGTCTGACAGGTGATGTGGTCTATTCCCTTCAAAACAGATTTATTATGGATTGGAACAGCCAACACAAATTTGAAATTTCTGAAGCAGCGGAATACTTTCCAGCAGCCTTAGAAAGAGACCGAGTGATTACACAGTTTGTAACATCAGGACCAGATGAAGTAAAAACCCAAATCAAGATGACTTACATGAAGATGATAAACAGTGCGGAGCGCGAGATTATCATTCAAACCCCTTATTACGTTCCAGATGATGCACTGCATGAATCTTTAAAACTGGCACTTTTGTCAGGGGTGGAAGTTCGCTTAATGATTCCGAATAAACCAGATCATCCTCTGGTTTATTGGGCCACCTATTATTATGCAGCTGACTTGCTTAAAATGGGAGCAAAGGTTTATACTTATGAGAAAGGCTTTGTACATTCTAAAACACTTATTATCGATGGCGAATACGCATCAGTTGGCTCTGCGAACTTTGATAACCGTAGTCTGCAACTTTGTTTTGAGGGAAACATGGTACTCTATGACTATGATATTTCGCAAAAGCTACGTGAAGATTTCAAAAAAGACCTTGCAGTGAGTAAACGTTTGACACTTGAAACTTACGAAGAACGCAGCACAAGCATTCGTTTCAAGGAAGGCTTGGCGCGACTTATCAGCCCAATGCTCTAAACTGTGAACGAAGCGCTTGCTAGGAATAAGGAAGAGGAGAAAAAATGGAGAACAAACTAAATATTGTCATTATCACAGGGATGTCGGGTGCTGGCAAAACCGTAGCAATCCAATCTTTTGAAGATATGGGCTACTTTGCGGTTGATAATATGCCGCCGAACTTGATTGAAAAATTTGTGGAGCTTCTTAATACACCTGACAGTAAGATTAACAAGGTTGCGATGGTTGTTGATATGCGTTCCCGTATTTTCTTTGATCGCTTGCGGGGCATTATTGCAGAACTTTCAAACAGCCCAGAAGTAAACTTTAAGCTTTTATTTCTAGATGCAGGCGATGTTGAACTGGTTGCACGATACAAAGAGACACGTCGTTCACATCCCTTGGCTATTGATGGACGTGTACTTGATGGAATTACTCAAGAGCGCGAAATTCTTTCAGACATCAAAGCTCTGGCTGAGGTGGTGATAGATACCAGTGAGCTGACTCCGCGTAATTTGCGGGCACGTATTCTTGAGCGTTTTTCTGAAACAAAAGAAGCGCCATTTCGTATTGAGGTACTTTCTTTCGGCTTCAAATATGGTTTGCCCATGGATGCAGACTTAGTATTTGACGTTCGTTTTCTTCCAAATCCTCACTATATTCCAGAACTCCGTGATAAAACAGGGCAGGACAAGGAAGTATTTAACTATGTCATGCGTCAAGAAGCCTCTGAGGAATTCTATAAAAATTTAATGAATATGCTCTTGCCGATTATTCCGTCTTATCAGAAAGAAGGAAAATCAGTTTTGACGATTGCTTTTGGCTGTACGGGAGGTCAGCACCGTTCTGTCGCCTTTGCTGAGCGTGTTTCCAAGGCACTACTTAAGGAAGATTGGCATTTAAATACAAGCCACAGAGATAAGGATAAAAGGAAAGAAACGGTTAACCGATCATGAGCAAGTCAAAAATAGTGGTTATAGGAGGCGGGACGGGTATTCCTGTCATTTTGAAGTCCTTGCGTCAAGAAAATATAGACCTTTCCGCAATTGTAACCGTTGCGGATGACGGCGGCTCTTCGGGACGTTTGCGTTCCGCAATTGATATTGCTCCTCCGGGCGATCTACGAAATGTTCTGATTGCTATGAGCGATATGCCTAAGTTTTATGCGGATATTTTACAGTATCGCTTTGATTCGAGCGATGGAGAGCTGGCCGGTCATCCTCTAGGAAACCTGATTATCGCTGCTATTGGTGAGATGCAGGGCTCCACCTATGAGGCCATTCAAACATTAGCTCGTTTCTTCCACGTAAAGGGCAACGTATATCCATCAAGTGATACACCATTGACCCTGCATGCCGTCTTTAGAGATGGTCATGAAGTTGAGGGCGAAAGTAAGATTACAGACTATGACGATTTGATTCATCATGTCTATCTTACGGAAACAAATACAGGAAAGAGTCCGCGTGCATCTAAAAAGGTCGTACAGTCTATCATGGAAGCAGATACTATTGTTTTAGGACCTGGGTCACTCTTTACTTCAATTTTACCTAATATTGTTATTCCTGAAATTGCCGAAGCACTTTTAAAAACACCTGCTCGCATTGTTTACGTCTGCAACATTATGACACAGCGCGGTGAAACAGAGCACTTTAGTGATGCAGACCATGTTCGTGTTATTCATGAACATCTGGGAACCCGCGTTATCGATACTGTATTGGTAAACAGTGCAGAAGTACCTGAAGAATATATGAATTCCAACAAATTTGACGAGTATTTAGTGCAGGTGGTTCACGACTTCAAGGCTTTACAAGAAGAAGAAGTGAATATTATTTCCAATGATTTTTTGCAGCTGGTGAATGGTGGGGCATTTCATGATGGAGATGCCATTGCTTTGGAAATCATGGGAATCAGCGCTCAACATGAGAGAAGAGAAGTATGAGTTTCACAAGTGATGTAAAAAAGGAACTGACAAGTCAGAAACCTAGCCGTGGCACTCTATTGGCTCTGATTAGGATGAATGGTTCTTTGGGTATTTCTGGTGGTCTGACCTTGGCTTTGTCTACAGAAAATGCTGCGACAGCAAAGTACATTTATCAAATGCTCCTCGATATTTATCAAGTTCGTGCAGAGATTCGTGTACATCAAAAAACAACACTTTCAAAAAACCGTGTTTATACTGTTTTTATTGAAGACAAAGTGAATGAATTGCTCAATGAACTTCAGCTCTCCGATACACTGATGTTTTTAGATTCTGGAATTCCAGAATCTGTGAAATACGATCAAGAGGCACAGGAAGACTACATGCGTGGCGCTTTTCTCTCTAGCGGATCAATGCATAATCCAGAAAAAGGAGATTATCAGCTGTCTATTTCCAGTGTATATCAGGAACATGCAGAAGATTTAAAAGATATCTTTAATAATTTTGGCTTTGATGCGCGTATAATCTCTCGGAAAAACCGTTATATTTTATATCTTTCTAAAGCTGAAGAAATTATGGACTTTCTAACTCTGATTGGAGCCATGAAAGCGCGTTTGAAATTTGAGAATGCTAAGATTATGCGTGAGATGCGGGGACTGGCAAATCGTCAGTCAAACTTTGAGTCAGCAAATATAAATAAATCTGTCTCAGCAGCACAGGAAGTCATCTCTGCAGTGAAATATTTAGCAGAAAAAAAGGAGCTGGAAAATCTCCCACCAGCGCTCACAGAGGTGGCACATGCTCGGATTAATCATCCCGAAGCCACCATTAAGGAACTGGGCCAGTTATTGGATCCTCCACTAGGAAAGTCAGGGGTTAACCACCGTCTAAGAAAATTAACAGCTCTAGCTGAGGAAATAAAAAAAGCGAAGACTGATTCGCTACATGAAGAAAAGAAGCTCTAGTCAGGGCTTCTTTTCTCATGTCTTTCAGAAGAGAGAAACAAGCCCCAGCCAACCACCCACCCTTTTCTCATCAAACACTCATTTCATTTGACCTTTTTTTTT
>NZ_DKXK01000050.1:0-8923 GCF_002492185.1 Lactococcus sp. UBA7128 | reverse complement strand
TAGCATCATGGCACCGGGGACCATCTTCACCATGGCTAATGAGCAGTATCGTTATTTGGAGAATCAAGGTGGTAGGAATCATTTGATTATTCGAAATAATATAATTACACATGTCAATTTTCCTAATACAAATCAGCGTCTCACCGACTATTATAACAACCTTGATTCGGCGGTCCAATCTATGATTCAGCCTGTGTCTATACCTTCTCCTGCACCTAATGTTGCGGATGAAGACATTATTTTTACAGGCAATCGTTGGCTACCGACCAATCTGAATGATTTCCCCCAAGCTGCGGCTGATTTAACTCGAGTTGATTCAAGTGGTAGCCCCCAAGCCTTTGTTCTCTCCTTAGCAGATTTAGTTCACTTATCAGGACCAGGCCGCGCTTTTCCCGATCATAGATCGCGTGGATTTATTGTAAATGAAAATCTTACTCATTGGTCCTGGCTTCGGACTCCTGGAGCTCACCCAGGTTACATGTGGTCTGTGCTTGGTAATGGAAATATAAGTGGATTCCGCGATGTGAATCATCATACTTTGTGGGGAGGACTGCGGCCTGCCCTCATTGTCAGACAATAAAATCCATTACATAAAAACACTTAACACGGCATTCTACATGCCCATTGGGTGTTTTTTTTATGAGAAATAGGGAACTGGAAATAAATATATAGAAAAAGTTACAGCCAAGGGAATTAATAGTTTTATGGGAAAGGGAAAAAGTTAGATTTTTCCCTATTTTCTTTTGAAAAAAGTTCTATGTTCTAAATTTTTTTATCTTGAATTTTTATAAGGGAGCTATTAGTATGGAAAGGTAGTGATGAATTTTGACTATAAATAATATTGAAGTAGGAGGTATGAATGAAGAAAAGATGCGACATCTCATGACGTATGACGATAAAGTCTAAACTAATCTTATAAAGGGGAGCGGATGAAAAATTATAAAGGTATCGTAGGAATAATTGTATTTTGGTTGCTTATATTTGCATTGGTACAGTATTTATCGATACAAAAAACGATTGAAACGAGCTTAACCAAGAGTGGGACCATAGCGCAGGGGATTGTGTTTTATGGTGCTTTCGTACTAATATATTTAGCCATACAAGTTTCTTTTGCGCATTTGGAGTTCTTACGCAAGAGAAAGCATAGAAAGTCAATAAGAAAAGCTGAGAAAATCACAGGGAGACATGAGAAAAAAACATTTGAAGCCTCGGTTTCGATTATTATTCCTGCTTACAATGAAGAACCAGATATACTTTATAGCTGCATTGACAGTTGCAGAAAGCAAAACATTGTCGACTTGGAGGTTTTAGTGATAGATGACGGGTCGGTTAATAGGCAGATATTGATTGATGAGGTGTATTCAAAATTTGATGAAGACTCGAAAGTTCAGGTTTTTTACCAAGAAAATAGAGGGAAGAGACATGCGCAAAAGCTTGGTTTTGACCATGCCAGCAAGGCACTGATTGTTACTGTGGATTCGGACACGATTATTCATGATTCTGAGGGTGTTTTGAAGTTAATTCAACCTCTAGAAAATGAAAAAGTTGGAGCAGTAACGGGAGATGTGCGAGTCGAAAACAGAAATGTAAATCTGGTGTCCAAGCTGATTAGCTACCGGTATTGGGTTGCTTTTAACCAAGAACGGGCAGCACAGAGCCTATGCTCAGTAGTCATGTGTTGCTCAGGCCCCTTTTCAGTCTATCGTGCTGAAATTATAGAGGAAGTCAAAGACAAATACATAGATCAGAAATTTCTAGGTTCCTACTGCACCTATGGAGATGATCGGCACTTGACCAATCTGGTCTTATCCAGAGATTGGCAGGTTGAGTATAACCCTTTTGCAGAAGCTTTCACTTATGTACCGACAAGTTTATCAGCCTATATTAAGCAGCAGGTGCGCTGGAATAGATCATTTTACAGGGAAATGCTTTGGACCCTTCCTTTCATTTATAAGAAAAATATTTACTTACTCTATGAGCTGTTTATGCAATTTATCCTGCCCATCTGCTTGCTGCTGACACTTATTTATATGCTTATCCTCACTAGATATCAGTCAACCTTTATTTATTTAAATAGTTATCTTGAAATACTGATACTTATAGCCCTTCTTCGTTCCCTGTATGGGATTTATAGGACGAAGGACCTTGGATTTATCCTATTTATCATCTATGGATTTATTCATATTACAATATTGGTCCCAGTACGCCTTTATTCCTTTTTGACACTTAAGTCAATAAGATGGGGCACGCGGTAAAATTATCAATGACGAATTAATAAGGAGAAAAGTATGAAGTTTTCAGTAATAGGTTTAGGATACGTGGGACTTTCCAACGCATTGTTGTTGGGGAGAAGGCACTCTGTTGTCGGATATGATATTAGTTGGAGCAGGGTGCAGTGTTTGCAAAATCAGCATTCTTACCTTGAAGATGAGGAAATTATTGAATCTCTTCACACGGAAAATCCAAGACTAAACTTTACGACAGATTTACAAAAAACTGTTGATTTTGCTGACTATATTATCATTGCAGTTCCAACGGACTACAATGATAAGCGAGGAGATTTTGATACAGGGTTAGTTGAACAGGTTATTGAAGATGTTTTAAATATCAAAAAGGATGCTGTTATCTTGATAAAATCAACTGTTTCGGTTGGTTTTGTAGATAAGGTGCGAAAAAAGCACAAAACTAAAAATATAATTTTTGTTCCTGAATTTCTAAGAGAGGGGCGGGCCTTATACGACTGCTTACATCCAACACGAATAATAGTTGGCGAGAGGAGCAAGCGTGCCTCGATGCTGGGGAATATTTTTAAAGAATGCTCCCTTGAAAAAGAAGTAGAAGTCTTGTTGGCAGGGAGTTCTGAAGCTGAAGCGATTAAGTTGTTTGCAAATACCTACTTGGCGATGAGAGTGAGTTTTTTTAACGAATTGGATACATTTGCAGCAAGTAAGCATTTAGATGCTAAAGAAGTCATTACAGGGATTGCCTTAGATGATCGGATAGGCAAATATTATAATAATCCTTCGTTTGGCTATGGGGGATACTGTTTACCCAAGGATGCTAAAGCCTTAAAGGCCAGTTACTCAAATATTCCTCAAGAAATTATCGGAGCAATTACACGCTCTAATGAACTGAGGAAAAAGTACATCGAAGATGAGATTTGTTCCAAAATTCAAGAGTAATTGGAATATATAGGTTAACGATGAAAAAAGATTCAGATAACTTCAAAAATAGTGCACTCGTGGATATAATGAGGAGCCTCAAAAGAAAAGGAAAACGCATAGTTATTTATGAACCTTTGTTAGAAATTGATCACTTTGAGGGAATAAAGGTTGTTAATGATTTGATGGCTTTTAAAGCAGAGAGCGATGTTATACTGGCGAACAGATATGACATGTATCTCGATGATGTTCTTACCAAAGTCTATACAAGAGATGCTTTTCATACAGAATAGCTAAAGGTTAAGCTTTTCCGACAGCAGGCTTTGTTGTTTATGGAGAATCCTAGAGCTTCAGTATATACAAAGGAGTCCTTCTCTCAGATTTGTACAGAATGGAGAGGAGGATTTTTTATGTGCTCTTATTTTTTATCGCAGAAAGAAAAACTACTGGAAAATGGCAAGGCAAGTTTCAGCTAGATTAAGACTGATGAAATCACAGCTGTTCTGTAAACGTTTTGCACTCGTGTTCAGAATTTACTAAAATAGAAAGATATATTATAATATAGTGTGAGTGGTTTGCTAAAAGAGACTCGTTAGAATCTTTTGCAAGAGCGATGAAGTGGTTTCAACAAAGGAGGAAAAATTGCTTTTATTTGCTTTGTGAGTTCTGATTGTTTTCATTCTTTTTGGTTGATATAAGAATGAAAGAACAAAATAAAAAGTCAACAGGTTTTGTCCATGAGATAGAATCTTTTTTGAGTCAATATTAGAAAACCATTTATATTTATATAAAAAATTAAAAAACGGAGGAACTTTTTGTAATGAATGAAAAGATGAGCGTCAAAAAACTACGGCACAGAGCAGAGATGCCTTTACTCACCCTGTGTATAGTCCTCACTGTAGCTATTTGGAGTCTTCTTTTGTATGTTGTCTTAGTGGAGCATGCCTCACCAGCTGAGTGGACATTCCCCATCATCTTTGGAGCAGCTGCACCATTTATTCTTCTTCTCTATAGCTTTAAAAGGACATACTGGAAGACAGTTGTCAATGCAGTAGAGTTAACCGATAAGCAGTTCCCAGAAGTTTATGAGCTTTATGTACGTATTGCTAAGGATATGGGATTTGGTAGCGGAAAGGGAGCGATGTCGAATATCCCACGCCTCTATATGACAGATGGAAGTGGTACTCTTAACGCCTTTGCTTCAAAGTGCCAAGTGCATAAAGGTTATGTATGTATCAACTCTGACCTGCTAGAAATTGCTTATAGACATAATGATCTTTCAGGAATTGGTTTTGTTCTCGCTCATGAGTTAGGGCACATCAAGTGTGGCCATGTCAGTGCATGGCGTACTATAGCGCATCCGATGGCTAATCTTATAGGCCTAGGCCAATCACTGACCCGTGCTCAAGAATGGACAGCTGATCGTTGTGCCTACTATTACGCACCAGAAGGTAAAGAGTCCATGATGGTCTTGATTGCAGGAAAACACCTCTATAAGCAAGTTGATATGGATGAATACTTCAGAACAGTTCATAATCATAAAGGTGGTTTGTGGCTTAAACTTGAAAACTATCTCTCAGATCATGCCGTTGGTTATCGTCGCATGGAAGCCATCAAGGAAACTGAGGAAAAGGGCTGGGATGTACATGGAAAGATGCTCTAGTGAAAGAGAAGCGTTCAGACGTACTTGCCATCAAAAACAGACCATGAAATATTGTAAAAGTGAGAGCAAAGAAATGTATAGAAATCAGAGATTTTCTTGCTGAATATATTTTTTAAATGGTCTGTAGAAAATCTAGAATACATGGAAAGCCTTATTTCACATGATGTAGTCAAGGGAGAGACTTAAATTGGAGAACAAACTAGCAAATCAAACTATTTCTGGAGGCTTCATTTTTGTCATTGGAATGGCAATGTTTACTTTGTTAGGAAGTAACTATAGAAAGCCAATCCTGTTTGGCGCTATATATATCATAGCAATTATTGTTCAACTGATTCTAATGAAAAAAATACGAAGAGGCAGCAGGTCAATGAACAACAAAAAATGGGTCAACACTGCATTCATCTTCCTAGGAATAACCTGTTGGGCAAGCATATTTATAGGTTTAAATGTACTGGATAACTTAAATATCTTGTGGATACTACTATTATTGTTTGTAGGACTGCATTTTTTGTTTTTTATTCCTGCTAATGAAAACAAACATTGGAAAGCACAAGTAATTTTTGTAATTTTACTAGTATTCAATGCTTTACTAGGACTATTTTTATATTCAAATCAATTAGAAACTATTTTTATTATTGATGGTCTAATAAAGATGGGTTATGGGGCTTATATGGTCAGAGTTACTTATAAAGGCAGAACTTGTCATGAGTGAGCGTTTAAAAGTCTTGAAAGAGCGTGCTGATGAGTTGAATATTGGAAGAAAGAAGTAAAGTGACTATCTCAAAAAGAAGGAGGAGAAAGGAAATGACAGGATCTATTAAGTCGAATGTTGGTGTAGCACAAGATGCAGTATCTAGGTACAGAAATTCAAGAAGTGTCAGTTCTAAAACGAGTACGCTTGGAGAAAGTAATCTCTCTGGTATGAAAACAGCCATGCAAGTATCTAATAAAATCGTTGGAGATTTATTGAAATTGCAGTCAAGTGTGGAAAAACAAGCAGAAAAATTTCCGAAACTTGCATCAGCTATTGAACAACGTGACAAACAAGATGCTAACGTCCTTTTAAACAATACATCGGGGAGATAGAAAATGATAAAGGACAAGAATTATGAGAAACGCTATGAATATGACTTGAAAATAACAGAGGTTGAACAAAAATCAGAAGAATTACGTATTCAGGAGCGCCAGCTCAGACAGTCGCTTGAAAATTTTAACAGCGAGATAACACAAAGTTTTCAGAGGTTAATGGAAATAGAAGACGAGCTGGAACGAAGAAATCACGGCAATAGTGGATATAGAGAAACAGAACAGAAAAGAAAATATATCACACAACTTATTGAAAATCAGCAAAAAGAACAAGCATTGCAATTTAGAAAAGCGAGTCAGCAATTAGAAGACGAGCGAAAAAATCTCATCAAGGAAAGGAGTCAATTATCATGGGATTGATTTATAATCCGAATGAGTCACGAGATTTGGTATCTAATTTTCAGGCAAATATTGCGACATGCGAACAAATCCTCAGTGATTTGAAAATAGGAAATACACACCTTATGGATGTTTTGAACAGTAACCAGTTAAGTGGTGCAGCATTTGTTGCAGGGCAAAGCCTGTTTGCGCAACTTGTAATCCCAACTGTGGCAAAAGCAAATACGGCAATCCTAGAGCTGAAAAAAAGATTACAGCAGTATGGGCAATACACAGGTGCAGCAGGGGGAGAGATTCTAGATGAGGATAAACTCAATCAACAACTTCAGGAATTGAAGAATCAGCAAAATCTATTGACGAGTCAAATTCAATCGTACCAGAACCAAGCACTACTCAATGAAAATCCTGAGCTGACAACAATGTATAATGACCATGCGACTGAACTGACAAATTTCATGAATGTTGTGCAAGGAGATATTCGGCAAGTGGAGGAGAAACTCAAAAAACTCCATGAGTTGGACATGAAGATTGCATCTTTGTTTAGTGGAATTGCAGATGAATTTTCTAAGGTGTCTGCGGTAATTAGCGCGTTGGGGAGTGGAAATTTTGATTCTGGTGGGAAATTTAATATCGGAGAAAAAAATAAGAATGCGTTATTAGACGTATTAACAGACTATGGAAGTGGTGCAGTGCAGGATGGTTTTTCTGAAAGAATAAGTGCATTCTTAGAAAACATGGATACAAGCATGCCGAGCTCTGAGTCATATCTACGTTTTTATACTAGCGGCAACCAATACTGGAAAAATATCCATGTTAATTGGGATGGAGCAGGTTATGGTAAGGCACTAGGGAATTCGTTGTTTAAAAAAGGTGTGCAGAAGGTAACGGTTGCCAAGTTTGGCGTGGGAAAAGCGAAAATTTCAGGTTTAGGAACACTAGGATTTGGAATTGACTATCTTCAAAATAGAAATGATGGAGAGAGTGTTGGAATGGCATTTACGCATACAGCTGCGACTACAGCAGTTAGTTCTGCTTTAGCTGCTGGAGCGGGAGCTGTTGTTTTTGGAAGTGTTGCGGCTACCCCTATTGGTTGGGCGATAGGTCTTGGAGTTGCTGCAGGAGTCCTTACTAAATTAGCATATGATAGTAATCTTTTGTATTTTCAAGACGGAGTAAAAACAGTTGGCAAAGCTGTTAATTCAGGAATAGAATCTATAAAATCAGTGTTTGGTTGGGGGAAGAAAAAACATGCTTAAACTTTTTTATTCTAAAATCCCCCAGTATTGTCTTGCTTCGGATGGAAAAAAATACTATTTGGTTGATTCAGATTCAGATTTATTCTCGAGATATATTATTTTTCCAAATAAATTTTCTCAAAAAGTTTATGAAATTGATGAAAAAAAATATGAAGCTCTTTTAAAAAATGTAGATACTATTGGAAGTAAAGGAATAAGTGTTATAAATATTTCTGCTATTACGTTACCTTTTGCTAGTATATTGTACATAATTTTTAAAATAGTTCCTGTACAGCTTATTGAGGAAAACTATTTTTTTGCCTTGGGTGCCTCAATAGTTATGGCGTTTGTGTCTTATAAAATTATGAATTTGTTTTTTAAGCACAGAAACATTATTTTCTTAAATTCTTTAAAGTCAAGAGAGAAACTTGTATTAAAGAATTTAGATAGTATAATAACAAGAAAAATCTGGATAAATAATTTCCTACAAATAAGTTTATTTCTTTTGCTACCACTTTTTATATCAGCAAAAGAACATAATTTTTTGAGTATTTTACTTATATACTGTGGATTCATGATGTTTCAAATTCAACATAGAATGTTTTTTATTAGAGCATTATCATTAGGTCTTTCTTTTTCAATAGAGAGAGAAAAAGATTATAAATAATAAAATTTTAAGACAGATAAAGGAGAGAATTAAAAATGAAGACAGCAAAAATTTTACCAATCGGAACAATCGTGTATTTAAAAGAAGGAACGAAGAAATTAATGATTTTAAATCGTGCTTCTATTATTGAAAAAGACGGGGAACAACTTCTCTTTGATTATTCAGCAGCAATTTATCCAGTGGGATTAAATCCCGAGGAGGTACTTTATTTTAATAAAGAAGATATTGATGAAGTTGTTTTTGAAGGATTTAATGATGAGGAAGAAACGCGTTTTGTTCAACTTTATGAAGAATGGTTTGAAGAAGAAGGAAAGAAGATAAAAAAAGGAAATGTTAGTTCATTAGAAAACGAACGAAGTTTAGAGGACGAGCAAAGTTTCGGATTCTAAGTGCGAGTGTCTATTACCGCGAAAAATTTTCATGAGAAAATTAATATAATCTATTTAAATAAGTTCCATCTAAAAGATAGAACTTCAGACTGTAGACAAGGTCTCATGACTTTGTCTTTTTTGTTATGGTTTCCAGCTAGTTCTCCCTATATAGAAAGCAAGAAAACCATCCGTTCAACGGGTGGTTTTGACTAATATAAAAAAGCATGAATTTATCGTCTTTGGTGTACATATCCTCATTTTCATGACATTGATATTCTGTTTTACAAACCCTTAAAAGACTAAATATTGTTGAAAGTATATTGGGTAGCTATCTTGTATATTATAAACAACATTAAAAATTAAGTGTTTTTAAGTATTTAATTATAAAAAAATGAATTAAA